>JAGBBM010000134.1 GCA_017938485.1 Lachnospiraceae bacterium | reverse complement strand
TTGCCTCAAGTGTAATGCTATCAGTTGCAGTATAAGTGTTAGTAAATACTACTTCGCTAGCTCCGCTAAGCTCTGTAGTAATTCCATTTACAGTTTTATAGTAAGTTGCTACTGGTGCTGCCACATATCCACCATTTGGATTAACAGCGCTTTCCACCTTAACCTTTACTGTGTAAACTGTTTCATCAACTGTATAACCACTACCAGCTATAGATGTTTCCTTTATCTCATAGTTATAAGTTTTTCCTATATCTCCAATGGTATAAGTTATAGGTGTAAAGGTCACATTGCCGGCTGCATCATTTTTAGCAGTCTCACTATAGTTTGAACCTGCATCAGTCTGAGTAAGTGTAAACTCAAATTGGTCATCCTCTAATGTCTTTGTTCCACCGGTAGCTGTAACAAGCTTCTTTGTTGCTGAAAATGTAATCTGACCTTCCTCTGTCTTAGTATTTTCAAATACAATACCATCTGCAAGGTCTACGACCACTGTATCTGGGTCTGTTGGTAATCCATTATAAACCTTAGTGTCAAAGCTTAAGGTTCCATCACCATCATCAATAACCTTTACGACAAGATTGTACTCTGTATCATCATAGGTTATATCTGTATCTGTTCCAGCTGTTTCAGTTATCTTATATATATACGTCTTTCCAGAATCTGCCTCAGTGTAGTTCAATGTAAACTTATCACTATTTCCTGTTGCAGAATCTGCACTATTTGCAGTTATGTTAATTGTAGCATTTGAATTATGACCATCAGAAGATTCAAGAGTAAATCCAAAGTTCTGACTATCATTATTTGCATAGTACTTTTTGATTACCGGAATATCTAAAGTACCTGTTGCTGTATAGGTATTGGTAAACTCTATAGCTGTTGCAGATGTACCATTTGTGTTTGCTTGAGCATCCGCTTTACTTGCATACCTAGTGTATGCGTAATTTGGAGTTAAACCACCATTACCATCATCAACAAAGGTCACAACTATCTTATATACTCTCTCATCAAAAGCATATCCAGGTTTTGCCGCACTGTCTGGTTTTTCTACGACGTAATAAGTATATACGTCCCCAAGAACTGCATTTTTTGATATCTTGTTAAATGTAAAGCTACCACCATCATTATTCATAGACTGAACTAATGTTGATGTTAAATCATTTTCATATAACTCAAAAGTAAATCCATTAGTTACAGCTGCTCCAGTAACTTTTTTATTACCAGAGAATATAATATCTACAACATTTGGAGTGTCACCTATCTTGGTATTAGTAAATACTGGCTTTGTAACTTCAGCTCCGTCTTTGTAATATTTCACTTTTGCAGAAAGAGAATTATCAGTTACATCTCTTGTTACCACAACTTCAGCTGTATATACAGTAGTGTCATACACATAAGCTTCGGAACCTGCAACCTCTTTTATCTGGTATGTATAAGTTCCCGCATTGTAGTAGGTAATTGGTTTAAAGCTTACATTAGCACTGTATCTATCAGTATATCCTGTAAGCAGAGTTCCTGCTCCATTACCAACTGTGTCACTATATGCATTTGCACCAACCACGACATTACCATTTGCATCTACAAGAGTTACAGTAAACGAAAACTTATTCCCTACAAGTGATGTATCACCAATGAGCTCTTTTTCAGCAGAAAGACTAACTGTAGTAGAAGCTAATGTATTGGTGATGTCGTATCCATTTATAGAAACAACATAATTATTGTTAGTAAGTTCCTCATCAACAGTATATACAATCTCACTGCCATCAGCCTTGTATATAGGCAGATTATCAAATTCGTATGACCAGCCAGTAGCCGCACTTACCTCTTTACTAGCATACTCTGTACCATCTGCATAGAGATTAACAGTTATGATATCCGAGGAGTGGTCGTTGTTATTATCCACCCAAGTCTTAGTACCACTTATAGAAGTTGTTTGGGTATTGGTAACTACAAATCCATCTTCTGCATTACCAGAATACGAAACCCTATAACCTGTTGGCACATTTCTTTCAACTACTGAGTATGGAATGGTTATACCATTTTCAGTTTCAACTGGTATATCAGTCCAAGTATAAGAATAGTTATTTGCTGCATTAAGTGTTACAACATAGGTTTCGTTAGCATCAATCTGGGTACCATTTGCAAGAAGCTCAACCTCTATACTGTCCGGCCTTGTACTATCCGCATTATCACCATCTAACCATACCTTCTCTACTGTTATGGATGTTAATTCTCTATAACCATTATTAAAGCTAACTGCTTGTGCTGTCACACCATCCTTTTTAATATCCGCTGTTGCCACAAGTACTCCCTGTGCATCTACCGCAGTATTAATATGAACAATATAAGATGACTCATCATATGTATATCCATTTACGCCCGCATTACGCTCGGTAATCTTATAATAATAGTCTCCAGCTTCAGTAAATGAAAGTGTAGCAAAATCTATATCACTACCATCATTTACAACAGTCTCTGTATATCCACCAGCTTTTACATTACCAGCTGCGTCCACCTCTATAATATCAAACTCAAATATCTGACTTGCAGTTGGTGTCTGGCTATTTACAGTCTTTGTAGCAGTTATATCATAGGTTGCATATAAGTTACCTGTGTGAATATTAGTGAACTCTACACCTGATTCGTAATCTCCTGCTAGATTAGCATTATTTACAGCTATCTGCATATCTCCACGAGCATCAATACTTACCTTAACATCTATTACCTGACTAACTGTGTCATCATATTTTATATCTGCATCTGAAAGTTCTTCCTCACTAAGTATGTAGTAGAACTGATGAACAGTATCAGCTGTAGGGAATTCCAAATCATCATAGGTTACATCCTCAAAGGTTATGGTTGAAGTTGCAACACCATTTACTGCAGTTGCTTCTCCATTGGTTCCATAAGCAACCTTACCTCCTGGTACTGGTGTTCCATCTGCGTAGCACTCTGTGAGCTTAAACTTGAACTCCCCAGCAACCATATCTCTACCCACCAAATTCTTGGTTGCAGTAACAGAAAGTGGCTTCTTTTCGTTAGGTATAAGTATAGTTCCGCCAGAATTTACTACTGGAAGTCCAGAGCCATTAAGTATTTCTAGCTTCTCCTGAGTAGTCTGCTCTGTAGAACTTTGGAATATAAACACAAAGTCAGACTCGTATATTCCGTTATATTCAGCTTTTGCTGTACTATTTACTATAGTTGTATCTCCAAGCTCATATCCAAATGGTGCCTTTGTCTCTCTCAAGAGATAAACACCATTGTTAAGGAAATCCGCATACTCAACTCTTGCAACACCATCTTCGTTACTTGTGTATGTTCCAAGAACTGAATTCACCAATGTAAATGTATATTTGTCTGCATCTGCATCATACACCATATTTACCGCATACAATTCAAACTTTGCATTGGCAAGAACCTTTGATGCAATAAGACTATCATACTTATTAATCTCAAGATAGCTTACACTACCTGTTGCTCCGGCTGACTGATTTAAGTTACCTGAACTTTCAGCAGTAACTGTATAATCTATGCTTCCGATATTATCTGCTATTGCAGTACCTTCCAGATATACATCATTGGTAACTGTCTCCACGGAACCGATAAGACCTGATATACGAGCACCATAGGAAAGTTTCAAATGTTTACCATCTCCACCAGGTACTTTCACACTTATTGTCTTTGTGTTGTTATCATATGAAAGTGTATACTCGCTAGCATCCAATGCAACATACTCTTCTCTTGTCCATCCCTCAGTTACAAGCTTATACTCATAAACTGTAACAGAGCTTATATCAAGAGTAAGATTGTCACTCATTACATCTACTATAGTTATATCATTTGAACCATCTACAAGGTCTAACTTACCCTTATTAAGTACTACAGAGAACATAAATCTTGAATCAGAACTTGATGGATATGAGTCAAGATTCTTGTCCATAATCATATTGTTATATGTTTCTGTATTCTCTGATGTAACAGCAAGCTCTGCATCCTTATACAACTTAGCTGTATTATCGATAACTATATCTCCCTGGGCCGATGCCAGTGTCTCATCCTTAATCTTCAACTGATATGTAAGGAAATATACATATGGTTTTACAGTTCCTGTGTTTGCATCCGTAAAATTATTATTATCAAGGACACCTAAGTCAAACTTTACACCTGTACTTGTTGAATTAACACCTGTAATACCTGGATTTATATTCTGATAATTATGCCACTTTGATTCACTACCATAAAGTGTTGCTGAACCATTAACATACTCAAACTTGGTTGTATCAAATATATCATCCACTGAAACAGATGTACCATCAAAACCAACCTGTCCAGGGTCAAGCTGAAGGGTATAGGTAATTACACCATTTCCATCAACGGAACCAGACTTAACCATATCTACTGGAGGCACAAGCTCTGCTGTAGCACTAGTGTTTGATTTTTCTATATCTTCTACATATAACTTAACACTATTATTAACCCATTTATTATTTACATAATCAAAACCTACTGCAGTATTGGTTTTATATGTAATCTCTACTGTATATGGTGTAGCATTTGGAGGCAAATCACCTAATTCAACTGTAAAGCCATTTACAATACCATTATTGTCTGTAGTATCTGTTATACTATTGTAGGAAGTAACTACTCCGTTAGAACTTGTTACAGATGCACTATCCAATGTACAATAATTGGAATGACCAGCATTATGGTCATATACACCTGGTAAAGTATCAACGATAGATACATCCTTAAGACCTTCAGCTGGTACAGTAATAACTGTCTTCCAAACTACATATCCCATATCAGAGCCATCGGCATTTGGGCTCTTAACACTAATTACCTTCTTCTGTATACCTGTAGTTGCATTTATAGGTACAACAGCATCATCTTCATGAGTTCCTATATCATCACTAGATATAGTTGATTTATTAGCAAGATTCACTCCACCAAACTCACTTGATACATCATATGGTGTGCTATATGTGAATACATAAGTATATGGTTGTGTATCATTAAAAAGGTAGGTAAAACCATCGTTTGTTACTGTGTAATTAGCTGATGTAATAGTTTCATTAGTTGTAACTCCAGCTCCATCTGTCTTTGCAACATTAATCACAAAATCCACTGGCAAATCGAGAAAATCACCTAATACATCCGTAAATGTAACACCATTTAAAGCGTATTCTCTTGACTCATTGATAGTTACTGTCCAGTCAACCTCTTTGTTTGCCTCATCTAAAGAACCCGACTTACTAATCCAGCTATAGTCGAACTCCACTATATTATCAATGTCATAGTAAGATGTGGATGTAGCCTTCTTTGTCTCATTATCAAACACATAGTCGCCTGTCACAGTAATGTTGTTATCGGTTGAATCCACCTGATTATTCTTGTATGCATTCTCGTCAACTTTTGCAGTATATGTAAATGTAATTGTTGACCCCTCTGCTACAGTTCCTATGGTATCACTTGTAAAACCACCTGTAGTGCCATTTGCAGGAATTGTACCTGTGCCAGTCTGTGCACCATTTGAATCTGTAATAACATAAGTTACGTCACTTGCATATGTAAGGTCCTGTCCCATAACATCCTTTACTGTTACATTTGACATATCACCATTTTTAACTGTTGCCGTAGCTGTATATGTAGCTGTCTTTGTTGCCGCATCGTAAGTTGCAGACTTTGTTGTAGAAATGCCTGGCTCTGAATCTACTTTAATGGTGATTGTCTTACCAGTGTCTGTTCCATCAGGGAAAGTAATGGTCTTTTCTGTCTCATCTCCATCAAGGTCAAGAGTTGCGTTAAAGGTAAGCCAACATTGGGCATTCTTATACTTTTCAATATAGTCTGTTAAAAGGGTTACTGTAATAGTACCACCAGTATTAACAACAAAGTTACCTACCTTAGGATTATTTGCATCATATGCAGGAAATTTAATATCATCCCTTTGCTCCGTGGTAACCTTTAGTCCCTCTGGAAGCACATAAGTAAAAGTAGTATATCCATCAAACTGGTTCTGATTGTCAGTGTCATAGGACTCCATAAATTCCAGTCTAAAGGTGAACACTTCATCCTCCGGATATGACTTATTAGCATCAAAAGCTGTACCTGTAGCAGTGTTATAATCATAATCTGTGAACACTGTCACGTGATTGAGGAAGTCCTCAATAGATGCACTACCTGTATTCCCCCCATCTGCAAAAGTTTTAAAGGACACATTCCCAAAAAGGGAAAGTACCATAAGAAAACTTAATGCAAAAGCAAGAATACGTTTTCTCCTGTACTTGTTTAATCTAAACGGGTGTTTTTCTCTCATATTAACTACCTCCAATAGAAAAATATTTATATATATTCTTATAGTCAATTTATGTCAACTATTATTCTAGTCATAAATCGCTTATTTATATCTATACACCTAAAAAAGCGCATAGATATAGATAATACAAATATACCACATTATGTAAATTAAATAAAGAGGTAATTTTTTTCACAAAAAAAAGGCTTATCCCTCAGTGTGAAAAACACATGATGGGATAAGCCCCTAGTAAAGTCTTAAATTAATAATGAGATTACTCTTCTACCTTTGCCTCAGCAACAACATCGTCCTCATCAAAGAAGCTATCATCAAAATCATCATCATAATCATCGAAATCATCAAGATAGTCTGGTGTAAGATACTTATATACTGCCACACAGATACCAATAATTATTGTAAGTATACCAACAATAAGAGCTACTGATAAAAACGCATTTTTAGCTTCCTCTACGCACTCTTCCTCTGCTGCTACAACCTTAACCTCATCGTATTTCTTCATAGTCAATACCACCCTTTCATATATTTATATAGTTTGTCTTACTATGTATATGTACCACGAGTAGTAGCACATCTTAATAGCTGTCTCAATTATAACATAGTAGTATTTTAATTTCCACCGTTATCAAAAAAATTTTACAGTTTTTTCATTTTTACAAGGGACGCAAACATTTTCTTTTCACCAACACGCTCAAAATCTACAGTAATCTCCTGATCACTACCTGCTGGTACAACAGATGTCACTACACCCTTGCCAAATTTTAGATGTTTTACTTCATCTCCTACATTGTAACTTGAGCTTTCTTTTGCGATACCCATAGGAAAAGCTTTTCCGAACCCAGGATTAGCAGAAGAAGTAACTGTTTTTTTAGTATAAGGATTACTCTTGGAATAATCTGACTGATTAACCTTTGGTCTTCCATAACCCACATTGGAAAATTCTCCAAATCTAGGCATAGAAAAATCTTTAAGGCTTGAACCACCTTCATCATCACTACTTCTTCCCGAAAATAATCCCTCAGTTTCCACATAATGCTTAGGAATTTCCTTAATAAATCTGGATATATCGTTGGCGTTTGTAACTCCATTTACCATACGTCTTGATGCGGCAGAAAGATATAATCTCTTCATTGCTCTGGTTATACCAACATAGCAAAGTCTTCTTTCCTCCTCCAATGCATCCGGGTCATCACTATCCAAAGACATATAGCTTGGGAATAAACCATCCTCCATACCAGCTATAAACACATATGGAAACTCCAAACCCTTTGAACTATGCAGGGTCATCAGAGTTACCTTTTCAGACGGTCCATCTTCATCCTCCTCTGCATCCACATCTGCAACCAAAGCAATATCTTCTAAAAGTTCTGTCAAGTTAGGATATTCAGCATTTTCCTCATAATTTACAATCTTGGTTCTAAGTTCGTTAATATTTTCTATACGAGCCTTTGCCTCATCTGTGCCCTCAGCATTGAGTTCTTCCACATATCCTGTCTTTTCAAGAATCGCTTCAAATATATCACTTGGTGCTTCTTCCTCTCGAACCATACCTCTGAATTCTTCCATCATATCAGTGAACTTGCCGATTTTTTCAGCAGCACGAGTCATACCCGGAACTTCTTCTATGTCAAGCAATGCATCATAAAGACTTATATTATTACCTAGAGCAAATTCCTGAACCTTTGCCACAGAGGTATCTCCTATACCACGTTTAGGTACATTAATAATTCTCTTTAATGAGTTATCATCCTCTGGATTTACTAGCACTTTTAGATAACATACGATGTCCTTAATTTCTTTTCTGGCATAGAAATTCTGACCGCCATATACCTTATAAGGGATACTCTCATATATAAGCTGTTCCTCAAGCAATCTGGACTGAGCATTAGTTCTGTAAAGAATCGCCATATCATCTAAGCTCACGCCCTGTCTACTTAAACCTCTTGCTGTAGCAGCAATACCTCTTGCTTCAGCCCTATCATCGTCATATCTTGTGAACTTAACCTTGTCTCCATCCTCCTGATTAGTCCAAAGCGTCTTGTCCTTTCTACCCTCGTTGTTAGCTATAACTCCATTAGCAGCGTTAAGGATATTGGCTGTAGAACGATAATTCTGCTCCAACTTAATTACCTTTGCATCAGGATATTCACTTTCAAAATTAAGAATATTATATATATTTGCGCCTCTAAACTTATATATACTCTGGTCATCATCACCCACCACACAAAGATTTCTATACTTGGCCGCAAGTTGCTTCACAAGTATAAACTGAGTATGGTTTGTATCCTGATACTCATCTACCATTATGTACTTAAATCTCTCTTGATATTCAGCAAGGGCATCTGGATTGGTTTCAAACAAAAAAATGGTCTGATATATCAGATCATCAAAATCCAAAGCATTGTTACGCTTTAATCTTTTTTGATACTCTGCATAGACCTTTGCAATCTGTTGATCCCTAAAACTTGTAGCATGAGCCTTCTCATAATCATCTGGAGACAAGTATTCTTCCTTTGCCTTTGATATAGCAGCAAGCATTGCTCTCTCCGGATAAAGCTTTGGATCAAGAGACAGATATTTTAATACTTCTTTTATAACTACCTTTTGTTCATCAGTATCATAGATTGTAAAATCCTTTGTTCCACCAAGCTTATCTATATGCTTTCTAAGTATTCTTACACACATAGAGTGGAAGGTGCTAACCCATATACTTTCCGAACCAAATCCCACTAAATTGTCAACTCTTTCTCGCATTTCCTTTGCAGCTTTATTGGTAAATGTAATTGCCAATATATTATAAGGATTAACTGATTTCTCCTCTATAAGATATGCGATTCTGTGAGTTATTACTCTGGTCTTACCACTTCCTGCTCCGGCCAGAATAAGAAGAGGCCCGTCGGTGTGACAACAGGCCTCTAATTGTTTATCATTTAAACCCTTCAATGTATTACTGAAGTCCCATCTTAGCCTTAAGAGCTGCAAGCTCTTCTGCTACTGCTGCATCTGGAGCCGCGTCATACTTAGCTGCTAAAGAATCAACGCCACTCTCTTCTGTTGACATATTAAGCTCACTCATAGCATTTGCCTGGTCTAACATAGCATTTGCCTTAGCTTCCATTCTCTCAAATGCCGCAAAGCTGCTTGATGAATCAGTAATGTTAGCTGTCATCTCATTAAGCTGCTGCTGAGTCTTAGCAACCTTCATCTTAGCCTTGATTGCATCTCTTCTTGAGTTAAGCTCGTTGATGTCCTTAACAAGCTTGTCATGCATCTGTCTCATCTTCATAGCATTAGCCGCTGCAACATCGTAAGTCTGCTGAAGGCTAGTCTGCTTAGTAGTAAGCTGAGCTTTCTGCTCAAGGAATTTCATAGCATCTGCTTCATTGCCTGCAAGAAGTGCCTTCTCAGCATATGACTGCATCTTAGCAATCTCGCTGTTACACTCATCAAGCTCTCTCTTACATCTCTGCTCGTCAGCCATAACTGCTGCAGTCTGCTCCTTAACCTCGCCAAGATCCTTAGTAAGATTACGCATAGTCTGGTCAATCATCTTCTCTGGATCCTCAGCCTTATCAAGTAAAGCATTGATGTTAGCTGCCATAATGTCCTTAAATCTACTAATAATTCCCATTTTATGTACCTCCCAAAATATAATTTTAATTAAGTTTTTGACTGCTGGATTATAACCGATAATCCCATCGCCACTATGGTTCATTATACCTTATTAAAATGGCTTTATCAACTTAAAAATCACCGCCGATATGACTATTTTTTCAATTCTATCGTTCAGTCAATGTACATTAAGTCATCTACTGATATTTTGCTATAACTTCTTCGTTTGCTTTCATAGCAGAAACTTCCATATCCTGTCTAAAGCTAAGAAGCTTTTCTCTTAATTCTTCATGCTTTACAGCCATAATTTGAAGTGCAAGATGAGCGGCATTTTTACCACCATTTATAGCTACTGTTGCAACTGGTATTCCTGGTGGCATCTGCACTATAGATAAAAGTGCATCCATTCCATCCAAGGTTGAACCTGAGATAGGTACTCCAATTACTGGAAGTACTGTCTGAGATGCTACAACTCCAGGAAGGGCTGCTGCCATACCCGCTGCTGCAATAATAACCTCTGTTCCGTTTTGGTTTGCCTCTTTTATAAACTCAGAAAGACCTGCGTGTGCTCGGTGAGCAGAAAGACATCTCACATCCACCTTTACTCCGTATTCCTTCAAAATTTCAATAGCTGGTTCAAGCTTTGGCAAATCGCTTGTTGAACCCATAACAATTGCTGTTCTCATAGTTTTTATTTCCTTTCTTATGTGTATAGATATATTATATCAATCTAAAAATTATATCTCAATATATAAGAGATTTTATAAGTAATCATCACTCCAACCGATATCTTCTCCATCCTGAGATTCAGTAGTACTTGGAGCCTCTGTGGTGCTTGGTGCTTCCGTAGTTGGAGCCTCCGTAGTTGGAGCCTCCGTACTAGGGGTAGTTGGTGTTGTACTTGGAGTGCTGGTGCTTGGTGTACTTGGGGTGGTTGTCGTAGTGCTCGGTGTACTAGTAGTGGTGTTCTGACTAGGATTATATGTTCCTCCACCTCCACCAGATGAAGATGGATTATCTACACCAACCAAAGGAACACTCATAACTACTGATTCTTCCTCTAACAAAGCAAGTTTATTTTCCTCAAGATTTGATATATACTGGGACTCAAATTCGGTGAGTCCTTCCTGTGCTAGGAAGTATGAATCCCGTGCTTGAAGTGCTTCGACAGACTCCACCTTATTCCAAGTTGTTCCATCATACCACTCTACATAGCCTTCCCTGATTCTCACATTTACATCTGCCATAGTATCTACACTATCATCTTGTATATCGACCACTTCTGTTTCTTCCGTTTCTTCTTTTTCTTTGTCAAAAGATTCTGCAATAAACATTTTAACCAAAAATCCAAGGACAAAAAATACTATTGCAACACCTATATTTATAATCAAATTCTTTTTGTTCATATTAATTGCCCTCCACACTGTCTATTATTCCCTGGATAAATTTATATCCACTGCTTCCTACTGTAAATTCTCCTCGTGCCTGAATCTGCTTTGCCACTGTATACACACTTCTACTTACAGGCATTCCATAGATGATATATCTTTCTCCATTTTTTTCAAGAATAATATATCCTCTAAAGGCAAATTCCGTATTATACTGTGATGCCGGCAAACCTGTTAACACCGATGCAAATCTGATTCGACCCGAAACAGTTTCAAATATCTTGTCATTAACGGTTTCATTTTCTGTCCAATACGAACGTCCACTAGCACTTTTTCTTCCCAGTTTCACGAATGGGTAGCTGGCACGATTAGCGTTAGTCATCATCAATGTTCCATATTCAACAAGCTTAAATCCATTTACTCCACTTCCAAGTAGCGAAGTTCTTAGTGTCTGACTAATTCCCGATTTAAAACGAATTCCAGCCGGATTGGAAACTCTTATTGAAAAGCCATGATAACTTATCAAATCCTGCAAGCCTGACTGTGCCGTAGCTGTATAAGCTCCATTTCCATATTTAAGTGTCCACAAATACATTCCCCTTGGAACTCCTGAGGAATCATAATAGTACATAACTGCTGTTCTTCCCTCTGAGTGAGGTAATGTTATGGTATATTTCTCACTGTTTGCCGTTGCGGGATATGCAATACCATCAATATAAATATTAGCATCTGTATATCCTGATGGTGGTGTTAATGTAAGCTTATATTCCGGCAAAACAATATTTTGACTCTTAACATAGGCTGTTGTCGCATTAACGGCCTTGGTAGCTACATACATTTTGTTATTATATGTGCAAGTAGAAAGTGCGTTTGAACCAGTTCCTAAATTGTCATAGTATACTGTAAAATTATTTCCGTCTTTTCTTAAAACCCTTGCCTTATATTTTTCCGAATCTATGTATGATATATACACCTCATCTTCTATAATATCCATAGATACATCTAAACATTGTGCCATCTGGCTCACAGTTGTATCAATCCACTGAGCGCCATCATATATGGTCACAACAGGAGGCACATCATATCCACCGACAATAGCATATATCTTGCCATTAACAACTTTAATTATGTGAGTATTGGTTGCTCCTATATTATATTTATGAACGGTTGTCCATGTCTTACTACTAGTATCATAGGCATCTATACGAGCTTTATTACTACCGCCTGTGGCAAAGAAATCAGAATATGCCACATAAAAAAGCGAGCCACATTTACACACAGATGGATTGCCAAATTCCTGCAATGTTAGAGTATTAGTTATAAGTGTATCTTTCTTTAAATCTCTTATTACTAGCCTATTAACATTTCCGCTAGTCTCCACATATGCTATGTACAGATTGGCAGCATCCTCAATAAATTGCATGTTCTTTCCGTAGGTGGCTGATATCTCTTTAACTTTAACCCAACTACTTCCAGACAATTTACAATAAGTTAATTTGGTTCCTAACGAATTTTGATATGAAAGATACAATGTGCCTGAATTAACTATAATCTGAGGTTCCATCCCTCCTGTTACAGTCGTTCCAACCTGAACCCAACTTGTACCATCCCATTTCTTCACAACAACATTGTATGATGTGGATATCCCCTCTGCATATGCCATATATACAGTTCCTGTATCTGGATCTGCATATATAACTGGTTCTCCATACATATTTGAGCTTATACCATCACCCATAATATCCCATACATTTGCACTCTCATAATCTGCAAAATCTATGGTAAAGGTAAGCTCATTACCATCAGCAGAAAGGGTTGCATTACTAATCTTGATACCACTATTTTGACCATCTGAATAATATAGAGTATTGGCAGTATAAGGCAGGGATAAATCTGTACTTCCATAGCCTGTCTCTCCATTTTCCACATCCAAAGCCGCATTATATACAGTATTTGTGCTTGTTCCTGAAATATAGTCCTTACCTGCTTCAGGGTCAGTTACATCAGGACGATAAACATATATGTAGTTATCCCCTTGGGCATTGGTCTTATATTCTACCTTATCATCCACACGATACATTAATAGACCACTGGATGGTATTCTATGTTCAAAAGCATATAAACTATCCTCTTGCTTACGATATTCTAAAACAATATATTCCGAATCAGACAAAGGGGTCTTAATTGCATAGACCTGATTCCCACCGTCTTCCGATACAGCTGTCAAGGTATAAGTTCCTGATGTAGTTATCCAATTCATATCCACCCATCCTTCTTGGGCACGTAAATATGACAATGGATATTGTAAAAATATATTATTATTTGCCATTACATCCCAGGCACCAACTGGTACTCCATCATCCTCATATCTATACAAATCTGGAAATCCTAAAACATGCAAAAATTCATGTGCAATTACTCCCTGTTCCTGTTGTCCGCCCATACTTATGGAGGCATCATCTGACACTAAAGAACCAGATGGCATAATAATATAATTATTTACCTTAAGACCTAATACTGTTTCCGAACCACCATACATAGCTTTGTGAGGATGAATTGGACTTTCCCTACCACTTGATTCACCCTGTATAACTATGGTTAATGCATCAATACAACCTGCATCAACATTACATAAATCCTCAGCACTTATATCTGGCAACGGAATACTACCATCGCTTAAGGCGTTAACTACTTCTGCCACAATCATTGTTCCAGAAGTATAGCTTGCTTCTGCTTCTAACAATGTATATGTAACCACTCCTGTTTCATCAGCATATTCCTGAGGAAAGTAATTTGTTACATTAACCTTGCCATTTGATATAGTACTTATATAATTCTTGAAAGAATTGTCGTAATCTACATCCTCAATGTAATCATGATTAGGGTTATACTCATACATATTTTTGATTAGATTCCAGTTACTTCTCGTATAAGAGCCACTATCATATACAGCATTATATATATCTCTTGTATCATCACTAAATCTTACAAATACTACAAGGTTAGACACTTCCTGATTTGTGTCTGCCGCCTTAATTTCTTGAACATTGGTGCCTACTGTTAAACAATTAACAAAAAGAGCCAGTACCATCAAAAAAACATATATATTTTTCAAAAAACTTTTTCTTTTCTTCATAGGCATCACCTCCTACTTCCACTCTTCGTATAGCGGTAATCCCAAATAAGCATTATCAATTACAAATGAATCAACAGAAATATTCTCAACATAGAGATACTTTCTGCCTGAACTATTGTAAGCGTAGGTCACTCCACCATTTTCACTTACATCCTCATTTTGCTCCACCATCGTCAATCCAGCATCATCAAATTCTCCTACATATGTATCTCCATCAAAGTCCATCTCAAAACTTCCTGTAGAAATACCATCTGTAAATGTACCTCTACATTCCTTTATAAAGCTTCCATCCTGATTATAATAGGTAATTTCATATGTACCGTTATAGGAAGAATCACTCCAAGAAGTGCTGCCCCACACTACGCCTGCTTCACTACATTTGTAATAGGTAAGAACGCCATCATTCCAAAGGATGTAAATTGTAGTTGAGTATGTATCTGAGATAATCTGAGCCACATAACTATCACCTGTATACTTAGTTCTCCTGCTTACTCCAAGCAAATCGTCCTGCATGGCTTTAATCCAATCCTCCGAAACTATCAGTACATTAACATTATCTGTGCTCTTGTCAACTATGTATGTAGTAAGCTCCTGCATCAGGGTGGCAACTGCTTGGTCACTTGAATCCTTTGCAACTACTACATTACTGATAAGGGCAAGATTTTCTTCTGATGGATAATATGTATGCTTCCTAATTAAAGTTTCTCGGACTTCTTCCATATAACCCAATTCTTCGTAGATTAAAATCAAGGAATCAAAATCCCCTTCAGTAAACACATCCATCTGCCAAAGAGCATTAAAATATTCCACCTTAAGTTTTAAAGAGTCCTCATCTGTTCCAAGTTTTTCTATTGCTGTTCTATAATCTTGCTCAGTTTGAAGCTCCTGCACAGTTGCATTAGAATCTGTGCTTATTGCTTCACTTGTACCCTTCTTTGCTCCACAGGCAGTTAGACATATGGTACATATAGAAACAATACACGCGCATATTATATTCTTGTATCTTTTTTTCATAGGTCATCCTCCTATATCAGTCTTAAGCATTCCGTCCTATCTATAGTTTCTTATTCCACCACAAATTTAATTACGTCCTCAACAGGAAAAGCTGCCTCAGATATATCATAGGCTGCAAGAAGTCTTTTCTTTGCTTCCTCTATAACGTCTTCACTATTAGCATGAATGTATGCAAACACCTCGTCTGGTGACACAAAATCACCAACATGCTTTTTAATATCTATACCTACTGCCAGGTCAATTTCGCTTTCCTTAGTGGTTCTTCCTCCACCCAAGATAAGACTAACCATACCAACCTCACTGGTTCTGCAGCAGGATATATATCCTTCCTTTTCAAAATGTACAGGTACAATATATTTTGCTTTAGGAAGCATATCAGTATTGTAAATATAATCCTTATTACCACCTTGAGCCTCTACAAACTCAGCCATCTTATCAAGTGCCTTCCCCGATTCAATCACTTCTTTGCAGAATTTATAAGCCTCATCATAATCTTTTGCTTTACCTGCACCCATAAGCATATAGGATGAAAGACAAAGAGCAACTTTCAAAAGTCGCTTAATTCCATAGTTAATGGTAGATTTAGCAGAAAGAGCACTATCAACATCCTTTATGGATAATACTTCCACAGATTCTTCCACCTCTAATGCATTTCCTACCTTACATCCAAGTGGTTCATCCATATCTGTGATAACACCGTATGTTTTTCTGCCTGCCGCATTGCCTATATCTACCATTGTTTTTGCTAAATCTCTTGCAGCCTCCTTGGTTTTCATAAAAGCCCCTGAACCACATTTTACATCCAGCACAATAACATCCGCTCCCGCGGCAAGTTTTTTACTCATAATACTTGAAGCTATAAGTGGCAAACTATCCACCGTTGCAGTAACATCTCTTAGTGCATATATCTTTTTATCTGCCGGTGCAAGATTACCAGTCTGTCCAACTAATGCAAGCTTAATTCTATTAACGTTGTCTATGAATTCCTCTGTAGGTATAGAAACGTTGAAGCCCTCTATGCTCTCCAACTTATCTATAGTTCCTCCTGTATGTCCAAGACCTCTTCCACTCATCTTTGCCATAGGAACACCTAATGCAGCAAGAATAGGTGCCACTATAAATGTAGTCTTATCTCCTACACCGCCTGTACTATGTTTATCAACCTTAACTCCCTCAATGGCAGAGAGGTCAAGTCTGTCTCCACTATCTGCCATAGCCTGTGTAAGCTCCACAGTTTCCTCATTAGTCATACCCTTGTAGTACACTGCCATAAGCCAAGCTGACATCTGGTAATCCGGAATATTACCGTTGGTATATCCCTCTACAATATACTTAATCTCTTCAGGAGTATGAACTCCACCATCACGTTTCTTAATTATCAAATCGTACATTCTCATATAGCTCATCCTCCTAACTTTTTCACAAAAAACTAACCAATATCTTCAAATGGTTTATTAAGTTCTTCTGTACCTTCCAAGCAAAATCTACCATCTCTTATAATAGCAACCTTTTCTCCATCTGAATGGACAGAATATATTGCCTCTATCTCCTCATAAGGGATTGTAATATCTGTATGACAATTAAAATATGCTTTTTTCTTCTCCTCTAAGTCCTCTGATTTTCTAAGGACAGAACACTCATTTTCTTTTGCTATAATCTCTTTTCCATCTGGATTATACAACTTACTATCCTCGCTGTAGCTATAACAAGTATCCCCCACTGCAAAATGTGGCCCCATCTTCTCTACTATAAGAATTGGGAGCTTATAAATTATATCGTACTTATGTGCCATGACGTAAGCTGTGGTATTGGTTCCTATAGCAAATTCTCCTACAGGAAGAGTATCGTGATTAAACATAAGATTTTCCTTGATAAAAGACTTATTTTCAGTCTCATTCTCGAAGTTCTTGCAAGAATAATCAACTATCTTTCCGTCCTTAAACGTAAGGACTAAATCTGTGTATTTTAGCTCATTTAAATATACCTGACTAACATTTAAAATGCCCTCTGTCCCTGTAAGAACAGGGGATGTAAATACTTCTCCCACAGGAATATTCACATCTGCGAGACAGTTTTCAAAGTTGGTTTCCTGGTCAGGGGCACCAAGCTTATGAAGCATAACCTTTATATCTGTCTTATTGTTTTCTTTACCTAGTACCTGTACATATTCAGCCTTATCTAATTCATCTATTATGCTCTGCTGAATATTTCTGTATAATTCGTTATCTAAAGTATTTACCTTTACTATCTCGTCATATATTTCCTCAAAGTTATCCCCTATCTCTGGAATAGGATAGGCAATAATAGTAAAGCTGTATTTGTCCCTAGGTATAAATGTATTGCTTATCTCAGCGGATTTGGATGAATACTCCACAGATAAAGCCTGTTGCTTCTCGCTAAGCTTTAATGCATTTTCACAAATAGATGGTTTAAATGGATTCTCACCAAATACCTCTATAACAGCAGGGCCTGCATACTCTAGCGCAAGTTCTTTGTTCTTAGTATAGGTTTCCTTAATTACCTCTAATTTTCTTTCAACAAAGCCCTTGTCAAAAAATATTGCCTCGTCCATACGGTGGTCGTAGTCATATTGCTTGTTAGCAGGAGTTGCCGTATAACCCACTCTGGTAGTTAATTTTCTATTAATTCTGCTTACCGCATATCTACACACTATAGGAAGAAGTCCATATTCTCTAAACATTTCTATGGCATATCGAACCATTCTTTCCTGACCTATAGAATATCTAATATTTACCGTCTTCTTAGGGGAAAGGTCTATTCGCATAGTCTCAAAACCTTTTATAAATCCTTCCACATAAGTTTTTGCCATAGCCTTAACTCTTGCTTCATCAAGGCCATTTAAATACGTTGCAGTCTTTATCTCATTATCTCCAATGTACTCACCGTAAGCATAAAGATATCTTAAATCAGAAAGGTCACTCTTCATAATTATATCTGCGGCAAAGGTGTTATCTGGACTTATAGTTTCATAGGTTCTCTCCGCCACAAATACATCCGCATAATCATACATATGATAGTAAATTGCCTCTTTTATATACTTCTCATTTGGAGCCTCTGTATCTGTAAACATACTGTAAACTTCCAAAAACAATTCCACTGTAGCTATGAAGTTAAGTAGTTTTTCCTCATAAATGTAAGCAATAATACTTCTTGTTTCTGCATACAAAAAGCTAAGTAAAGAACCATATTTTTTCCCAAGCTTTACGGTTGCATAATCAGGATTTGCAAAACTTTCCCTATAATTATTCGGCATAATATCCTTATACAATTCTTTATTAATTCTCTTTAGATACTCTAAAGGTAATTCATTAGACGTATTAATAATATTGTAGACATCATAGACATAGAGAATAAACTCTGACACCTGGTCAAAATACTCTTTTAGTCCCTCTTTGTATTCGCAGTCAGCGAATTTTAGTTCTTCACTGTCTATTTCATTTAACCTTCCTATGGCAAGCTCAATACGCTCGCAAATATCCTGATCTAAATAATTCATAATTGCCTCCTAAAGGGTTATTCTTCTATAATATTGCCCTTTGATACATTTTTTATAAAAATGTTTTGAACATATTCCCATATGTCCTGTGAACCCTTATGGGTATTTTTGTTTCTTCCCATAACTTGATTAAGCTTAACCTCATGTTCTCGCCAAGCAAGACCATCTGTTGCATCGTTTAGCATAACCGGTTGTGCATTATCCAAAGTTCTGGCAAATTTTGCCTCAGAAGTTTCCTGTGCCTCAAACTCTTCCCAAAGATTCCTCATATATCTTGCTTGGTCTTCAGGTAAGATGTTGAAAATTCTATCTGCAGCAGCTTCCTCCCTTTTTCTTTGGCTCGCCTTCCCTACTTCATCATATGCATAAGTGTCGCCTGCATCAATCTCTACCAAATCATGAATAAGAACCATCGTAATAACTTTTAGTATATCTATATCTTCATTGGAATGCTCAGCTAAAAGCACTGCCATAAGGGCAAGATGCCAGCTGTGTTCCGCGTCATTTTCTTTCCTTGAAGCGTCAGAAAGATAGGTTTGTCTACCTATCTTCTTAAGCTTGTCAACTTCCAATATAAATTCCATCTGTTTCTTTAATCTGTCATTCATCAAAAATGCTCCTTATGAACCTAGAATTAAAATCCACACAATAACAAGGAGTGCCACTATATTAAGTATGATGGAAACTCTCTTTCCAAGGGCTCCACCTTCTTGCGCAGCATTACCAATCCAAGCAAATATCTCTCCCACTACTGCAAGTATAATCGCACAAAGGTATAATGTACCAAAAATAGCAGGAGTATGTCCCTTGGTTATAATAGATGCCACTACTCCTGATATCTCTATTATTAGAGATATTGCTCCCATTACGAGAGCAATAACTGTATCTGATGCAATTGACGAATCCGAAAAATAATATCTTTTTTTCTTGAATATACTCATAATCTTGACCTATTTAACACAACCGATAAGTTCATTAATATCGGCAATATTATTCTTAATCATATAATCTTCAATACCCTTAATAATCTCTGCTGTTGCATATGGATTGTGGAAATTAGCTGTACCCACTGCCACAGCTGTAGCACCAGCCATAATAAATTCAAGGGCATCCTCTGTACACATTACACCACCCATACCAATGATAGGAAGCTTAACAGCGTTAGCCACCTGATATACCATGCGAACTGCAATAGGCTTAATAGCCGGACCAGAAACACCAGCTGTCTTATTAGCTACCGCAAAGGTACGACGATTAACATCAATCTTCATACCAGTCAAGGTATTGATAAGTGAGAGGGCATCTGTACCAGCTGCCTCAGCAGCCTTAGCCATCTCAGTTATATCTGTAACATTTGGACTAAGCTTCATAATGATTGGTTGCTTAGCCTTTGCCTTAATAGCCTTAGTAATATCGTAAAGTGCCTTAGGATCCTGACCAAAGGCAATACCACCCTCTTTAACATTTGGACAGGAAACATTTATCTCAAGTAAATCAACATCCTCATCTGCAAGACGCTCAACCACCTCAAGATAATCCTCTGTGCTCTTACCACATACATTTACAATAATCTTAGTATCCTTTGTCTTAAGGAAAGGTATATCCCTTTTAACAAAGGTATCGATACCTGGGTTTTGAAGTCCTATAGCGTTCATCATTCCACCGTAGGTCTCTGCAATACGTGGAGTCGGATTACCTGGCCAAGGGATGTTGGCAACACCCTTAGTAGTTACTGCGCCAAGTAAATCAAGATTTACAAACTCATCGTACTCCATACCTGAACCGAAGGTTCCTGAGGCAACAGTTATAGGATTCTTAAGCTCTACACCAGCAATATTTACCTTAGTATTCATTATAACTCCACCTCCTCAGCATAAAATACAGGGCCATCCTTACAGATTCTCTTGTTGTGAACCATTGAATGGGCATCTATTTCCTTTGACTTACAAACACAGGCAAGACATGCACCTACACCACAAGCCATTCTCTCCTCAAGAGAAAGCTGTGCTCTGATGCCATTTTCTAAAGCATATTGCTGAATAGCTCTAAGCATAGGAGTTGGTCCACAGGCATAGATATGTGTACCTTCAATACCATACTCTTTTATAGCATCCATAACTGTACCCTTAACTCCTATAGTACCGCTATCACTGGACATATACACCTCGCCATATGGCTTGAACTCGGCAGATAAAAATTCCTCATCTCTATAGCCAAGTACTATAGACTTCTCGCAGTTAAGCTCCTTTGCAAGCTGTAGCATAGGTGGTATACCAATACCACCACCGATAAGAATAGCCTTTCCATTCTCTAAGTTGAATCCATTACCTAAAGGTCCTAAAACATCTATAGTATGGTCTGATGTAAGCCTAGAAAACTCAAGAGTTCCCTTTCCAGCTACTCTATATACAAGTCTTAAAGTTCCTGCTACCTTGTCTATCTCGCAAAGACTTATAGGTCTAGGAAGAAGCTTGCTTCCATCTGCAGAATAAAGGTCTACAAACTGTCCTGGCTTAGCCTCCTTTGCTATATCCTTTGCCTCTATAATCATAGAATATATATCTGTAGCTATCATCTCCTGACGGACAATGTTAGCTGTCATTTTAATCTTGCCCATATATCATTCCTCGTTTCTGTTGTAAATTACTTTTTGGCTAAAGCCCCGTTTATGTCCTCAATCATATCAATAACTGCCTGACGGCTTGCCTCAGCATATCTTTCTTCGCCAAACTCTGCGTACTTCTCCTGCTTGTAAGCTGCAATAATTCCTCTTGAAGAGTTAACAATAGCTCCAAGTCCATCCTCGTTAAAGTAGTGTACAAGGTCCTCTGCCTTACCACCCTGAGCGCCATAGCCAGGTACAAGGATGTAAGTGTTAGGCATAAGCTTACGAAGAACCTTACCCATCTCTGGATAAGTAGCTCCTACTACACAGCCTACATTGCTGTACTTATCACCCATACATTCATTGCCCCACTCTACTACCTTTTCAGCCACAAGCTCGTAAAGTGGTCTGCCATCTACAAGCTGATCCTGGAACTCACCTGATGATGGATTTGAAGTCTTAACAAGAACGAAAATACCCTTGTTCTCTTCCTTACAAACATCTACAAATGGCTTAACTCCATCTGTTCCAAGGTATGGATTAACAGTGACAAAGTCCTCGTCAAATCCAGCAAACTTATTTGAACCAACCTGAACCTTTCCAAGATGTCCAACTGCATATGCTGTAGAAGTTGAACCTATATCACCTCTTTTTATATCTCCGATAACAACAAGTCCCTTGCTCTTTGCATACTCACAGGTCTTGTGGAAAGCTATAAGTCCTTCAATACCAAACTGCTCGTACATAGCTATCTGTGGCTTTACTGCAGGAATAAGGTCATAGGTTGCATCTATAATTCCCTTGTTGTATGCCCATATAGCCTCTGCCGCACCCTTTAAGGTCTCGCCATACTCAGCAAAAGCAGCCTCCTGAATATGCTTTGGAATGTAATTCATCATAGGATCAAGTCCTACTACTATTGGTGCATTTGTTTCCTGAATCTTCTTGATAAGTGTGTTAATCATATTTTAAATCCTCCGTTATATATAATCATAAAAATCCTTTTATTTTGTGTATTGTAATAAGCAAACTTACTTTGCAATGCTGTGGGCACAGCTATATTTAAAGCTTGTAAACCAGCTTACCATCTACTAATGTGTGGGTTACTCTACCCACCAAAGTCTTACCATCATAAGGAGTGTTATGTCCCTTTGAGGCAAACTCTGATGATTTTACCACCCATTGCTCATTTGGGTTAAATACTGCTATATCTGCCTTAGCACCCTCAGCTATTCTTCCGTACTCCTTATCTATACCAATAACCTTGGCTGGATTGTAGCTCATCTTAGCCGCCATATCCACTATATCCATAAGTCCCGGTGCAACTAAAGCTGTAAAGGTAAGTGCGGCGGATGTCTCAAGACCTACTATACCAAATGGTGCTTTGTCAAAATACTGAGCCTTTTCCTCATCAGAATGTGGTGCATGGTCTGTAGATATAACATCCATAGTACCGTCACAAAGACCTTCAATAAGAGCCTTCACATCTGCTTCAGTTCTAAGAGGTGGATTCATCTTATAGTTGCTGTCTGCCTCAGTTATATCTGCATCTGTCAGTGTAAAATGATGTGGGCAAACCTCAGCTGTAACATCTGCCCCAAGTCTTTTAGCCATACGAAGAAGCTCAACTGTTCCCTTAGTAGAACAATGACATATATGAAGCTTAGTTCCAAGGTCATTTGCAAGGAATATATCTCTTGCAGTGATAACATCCTCAACCGCGTTACAGATGCCTGGTACACCATACTTCTCAGAGGCTACGCCTTCGTTCAAGACGCCCTTTCCTACCAAATCCTTATCCTCACAGTGAGCCATAACCACAGCCCCCATATCAGCTGCCTTTTTCATAGCCTGACGGTAGAGATTAATATCCATAACGCTCTTGCCATCCTCGGAAAAAGCTACTGCACCGGCAGCCTTCATAGCCTCCATATCTACAAGCTCATCCCCTGCCATATCCTTAGTGATAGCAGAAAGCTGCTTGATATGAACTAAAGCCTCCTTATCAGCCTTGTCATAGATGTAATTAAGGGTCTCAACCGAATCTACAACAGGCTTTGTGTTAGGCATAGCACAGATAGTGGTAACTCCTCCTCTTGCCGCAGCCATAGAACCTGTCTTAATGTCTTCCTTGTAGGTAAGTCCCGGATCTCTTAGATGCACATGTAAGTCCACAAATCCCGGCATAACGTAGGAACCCTCTGCATCGATGATATCTGCATCATCGCCTGAGTAACTCTCACCCTTACTTCTGATGTATAATCTTTTGATTACATTGTCTAAAATCTCCACATCACCAATCTCAGAAAGCTTGGTTTCTGGGTCTACAATGTGTCCATTAATAATTACCATAGTTCCTCCTTGTATCAAAACTTTTATAGTGTTTCCATATATAACATATAGGTTAATATCAAAGCTTCTTTTCTAGATATCTCATCCGCCGGCACATCAAGCACAACATCTACATTGCCATCCTTGCAGCTAAGACTTATAATGTCAAGCTTGGTATCTGCAATGAAGGATATAATATCTTTAACAGGTAATCCCTTACTAAATGTCTCGTCAGACGAAAGTTTAAGAACTAACTCTCCACCATCAGTTAACACCTTTTTGTTGTCATCAGTAAGCTTAGCAGTAAACTTGTCCTTCAAAATATCATTGTCAGCAAAGATACCATACTGGTATTTTCTGCTAATCTGCATTATCTTCTTCACAAAGGTCTGATAGCTTTTATCATCCGCAAATTTCTCACAAATTGCCTTTTCTCTATCTGGCTTAAAAACCTCATCTGAAGTTTCCATCTTCACCGTAGCAACATTAAACGAGCATTCCATACGAGCGTTAAACAATTCCTTCATAGAACCATCTATGGCATTAATTTTTACTCTTACTTCATCAAGATTCATATAAAAAAATCTCCTGTAAAATTTGTACACATAATTGTATATATTTTACCACGAAACCCTATTATAAACAAGGCAATTTGCCCTTTGTATTAATAATTTATAAAAAAGAATATTTTATAATTTTCTTGTAATACTAACAAAAATATCTAAAAAGGAAAACGTAATATGGAAAGGGTTACTTTATATTTTGCTTTAGAACAGAGCATATTAGTAGCTTCTAGAAAAGTTCACATCGAGGATATCGCAACTATTTATTGCAGAAACAAAGATTTTTACCATCAGGTAGCAAAATTAGAAGTAACTACTATGCCTGACGGTGAACAAAGTCAAGTTGTTGTAACCGCTATGAAAATTATACAGCTCATTTCTAATCTTTCAGACAAAATTCATATTGAAAGCATAGGCAACCCAGAAACCATCATTTATTACAAAAATCTAAAGGATGGCTCTAAAACCAAAAGTAAGCTTAAAGCTGTATTTCTTATGGTACTGGCATTTATCGGCACTGGATATTCAATAATGACATACAACGAAGAGGTTAATACTAGGGATTTACTATTTAACATATATGAATTATTCACAAAAGAATCCGCCACCGCTAATAACATTCATGTAAATCTCGGTTTAATTGCATATTCCGTTGGACTCACACTGGGAATGATTATATTTTTCAATCATGGAATTAATAGAAAAAACACAGATGACCCTACTCCCCTTCAGGTACAAATGCGACTTTATGAACAAGAAGTCAACGAATGTATAATTATTGATAATACACGAGAAAAAAAGACGATTGATGCAAGCTGACCATATTTTATATCTTATATTTTGTCTGATTGCAGGGGGAGCTATATCAGCAGGATATATCGCATTTATCACTTTGCTTGGTGTTTTTGAAAAATTATCAGAAAAATATAAAACAAATAATTTAGTCGGACTTTTAGAAACAGTAATCATTCTAGGTGTTACCTTTGGAAATGTAATTCACCTTTTTCAAATATCTTTACCTGTAAAGATTATAGGTGTTGTAATTTATACTTTATTTGGGGGCATATTCATAGGATGTCTCTCAGGAGCATTGGCAGAAACCTTAGACATATTTCCTATTTTATCTAGAAAATTCAAAGTAAGAGATTTTCTTCCTTATGTCATAATTGCATCCGCCTTAGGAAAAGGCATCGGTAGCATAGTTGAACTAATTTTTTTATAAACATAGAAAGGGAAAACAAATATGAAAGTTAGACAAAACGACGAGGAATATAACAAATACGTTGAAATAGTCACTCCAAAGCATAGCTGTGCTAAAAATTGTATACACGCTTTTCTTGTAGGAGGAGCCATATGCATAATAGGGCAAGGAATACATGATATAGCAGTCAATTACTTCAACTGTAATGAAGAGGATGCTGGCAGCTGGACCTCTATCATACTTGTACTCATAAGTGTCATTTTGACCGGTTTAAACCTTTATAAAAAATTAGCAAAATACGGTGGTGCCGGAGCTTTAGTACCTATAACAGGATTTGCCAACTCTGTGGCTGCCCCAACCATTGAATACCAAAAAGAAGGCGAGGTATTCGGAAAAGGTGTAAAAGTATTCACCATAGCAGGACCAGTCATATTATTTGGTATATTTACAAGTTGGGTACTAGGTTTAATCTATTGGATACTTCTTACTACCAATATTTTGTAAAGGAGATTTTTGAGATGAACACTCAGGCATTAGGAAAACAAACAATAAAATTCGCTCATCCCCCTGCCATAATAGGAGCGGCATCCATAGTTGGAGAAATGGAGGGGCAAGGACCTCTTGCGGCTTACTTTGATCAAATCGAAACAGACCCCACTTTCGGAAAAGAATCTTGGGAATTAGGAGAATCAGAAATGGTAAGACGTGCTGTTCAAACAGCTATATCCAAGTCCGGTCTTACAAAAGAAGATATTAGATATATATTTGGTGGCGATTTGTTAGGACAACTTATCGGAACCACCTTTGGACTTAAAGATTTTAACATTCCCTTATTTGGACTTTATGGGGCGTGCTCAACCTGTGGAGAATCTCTATCTCTGGCATCAATGACTGTAGCTGCTGGATATGCCCAAAACGTCATTGCAGTTACAAGTAGCCACTATGCAAGTGCAGAAAAACAATTTAGATTTCCACTGGAGTATGGTAATCAAAGACCACTAAGTTCCACTTGGACAGTTACTGGAAGTGGTGCTTTTATTGTATCTTCCACAAATAATCAACCAATGTCCAATTACCCTCATATATCCTCTATAACCACTGGAAAAATTGTGGATTACGGTGTGAGAGATAGTATGAATATGGGTGCATGTATGGCTCCAGCCGCTGCAGACCTCATATATCAGTGCTTAGAGGACACTCAAATGAAGCCAACACAATTTGATAAAATTATAACTGGTGACTTAGGAAAAATCGGTAGCGAAATATTGATAAAGCTACTGTTAGATAACGGATATGATATCAAGAAACAACATATGGATTGTGGGGTAAGTATATATGATAACGAAAAGCAAGATACCCACAGTGGCGGAAGCGGCTGTGGTTGCTGTGCTGTTACCTTAGCAGGCTATATTCTGCATAATTTAGCAAACCATACTTGGAAACGTATTTTATTTGTACCAACTGGAGCACTTCTTTCAACTGTAAGCTTTAACGAAGGACAAACTATACCTGGCATAGCTCACGGATTAATTATAGAACAATTATAGATTGGAGAATAATATGGATTATTTTAAGTCATTTATCATCGGGGGAATTATATGTGTGTTAGCCCAAATCCTTATGGATACAACAAAACTTATGCCTGGTAGGGTTATGGTCATCTTAGTTTGTACTGGGGCAATACTAGGTGCCCTAGGTATATACAAACCTTTCCTTGAATTTGCCGGTTCTGGTGCATCAGTTCCCTTAACCGGTTTTGGCTACAACCTATGGAAAGGTATAAAAGAGGCTGTGGAAAGTGATGGACTCCTCGGATTATTCAGAGGTGGATTTAAAATGGCCGCAGTAGGAACTTCTGCTGCACTCATATTTTCCTATCTTGCCTCCTTAGTTTTTAAGCCAAAAATCACAAAAAACTAACCATTTGCAGAAACAGCTGTTTTTTATATAGATAGTATGTTTCCGGAAACATACAAGGGACTGTTTGATTACATTTATTCAAAGAACAAAACTGTAATAAACAGTCCCTTTCTTTATTATCTGTCCTCTTTTACTTCTTCCTTAGAGTCCATGTTGTCTCTAAGTGCCTGTGGCATCTTTGGCTCATAAACAAAAGTAGGTAAACTCTTACCATATGACTCTCTAGCAGCCTTATCTCCCATATTTGCAACGATTTCTTTTAACTTCATGCTTGTAGCTCCTTTCTCTTATGTATTATAGTTACCCCCTCCAATGCCATAGCAACAACCAATGTATTTTGTATAGGGATAAACCCTAAATACCCTATATAATAAGCAAATGTTGAAAGGATTATCACATATATTAATGCGTATATTTTTTTCTTTTTCCTTATTTTTACATCCCGTATAGGATTGTTTATAGTATCACATGGTGCATATATAGCAACTAGTACCACGGTAACAAAAAATAAAATCACGTAAATCCAAGAAAGAATATGAACTCTAGAACACAATATGGTTATAATCCAAAGGAACATTACGCTTAGCATGCATCCTGCGCTTGTTCTCATATGTATCCCACCTGCATTTTTTCTAAGTCCAGAAAAGCCTATTAAAAATGCTATAGTTTCAGGAAACGCTCCTATTATCTCCCCAAGAATCATAAGAATAATAACTTTATAGATTGTTTCAATCATTAAAAGTATACCGTAACTAACTATCTGAAACTTATCGCTTTCTCTACTTACTTCTCTGCCTAAGCTCCAAGTGGTTACAATATCAGCAATTCTTTGGTTCATAACTTTCTCCCTTCTAGGTTTTACAGGATAATTTTAGCAATAAAGAAATTTTTGTAAATACTTTTGTCCTGAACGTTAATTTTTTGTCCCAAATGTCATTTTTTCTGTTTTAAATCTTGACACAATTATGTTTTTTGCTATATTTTATATTATCAAGTAACAAAAAGGATTACAGAGCCATGAATGTAACATTACCAATATTTATAAACTATTTTTTTAATATCTTTGTTTTATATATCTCCCACACAACGCTATTAACAAAACCATTCAAGAACAGTAAACTAGTTATGTATTTAACCTCTATAACTATCATTAGTCTTATCCCTATGTTTATATATATTCCTAACACCATTTTAATTTTCTTTTCACTTATATCTTTTTTTATTTTTGCAAACAATCGTTTTATTAATACTATAATCGCCTTGCTATCTTATATTTTTAGTATTATATGGAATTATACCTTCTTATCTATATATAACACATTAACAGGAACAAACCCATCCATGATAATACAGTCAACTTTTCACTCACTCATTGTATATTCTATATACTGTATAACTCTATATCTACTTCTTAGAATATTAAAGACTCTCTTTGGAAAGCTTTCAAAAATCGACCTATACACCTATAAAAGCATAATGATTAGTCTTTTCTTATTCCTTTTATTATGTGTTTTTATTTTTGTAGTTAATTTTTCTTACGAACAAAAATTAGGTTTTCCAAAGGAACTAACTGCATCCAACCAAAAACTATTTATATTGTTTTTCTTTTTTACTGCAATTCTTTTATTTTTTATAATACTAATCATTCAACGTGATGCAAAAAACAGAGCCTCTCTAAAGGAAATGGAATATCTAAAGAAGTATACTGAAGAAATCGAAAATATGTATTCTTCCGTACGTAGCTTCAAACACGACTATACAAATGTTTTATATAGTATGAAGCTCTATATTGATACTGATAATGTAAGTGGACTAAAAAATTATTTCTACAGCGATATAATACCTTTGATAGAAAGCTTAGACATGAGCACTCCTACTCTAGAACAGCTTTCCAACATAAAAATTCCTGAGTTAAAAAGTATACTCTACCTAAAGATACTTCAGGCACAAAAATATGGAATAAAAACAAACTTAGAAATCAATTGGATTATCGATGATATAAAAATGAAGCCTGTAGATATTACAAGAATTATAGGAATATTTTTGGATAATTCCATCGAAGCCGTAAGAGACCTACCACAAAACGAAAAAAAAATTAGGGTTGCCTTTATTAAGCCAGACCAAGATATTTCAATTCTTATTGAAAATCCAACATCAGAACACACTATAAACTTAACCAAAATACAAGAAAAAAGTGTATCCTCAAAGGGTATAGACAGAGGACTAGGTCTACATAACGTAAAATCAATTATATCTAGATATCCTAACATTCTACACTCAACAGAACATAACAATAATACATTTTTACAAATTTTAGAAATATACGCTTAAATAATATAAGTTACACAAAGGACAATATACTATGTTAAACATTTATTTATGTGATGATGAAGCATCCCAACTAGAAAACCTTAGCAAAACCATAGAAGAAGTTATTGAGAAAAACCATTACAATATGTCCGTAGTTTTATCCACCACTTCTCCATTTTCAGTACTAAATAACATCAAAATTTCTAACTCAAAAATAAATATGTACTTTCTAGATGTTGATTTGAACACGACAATGAATGGAATAGAACTAGCCCACAAGATAAGAACCTTTGACCCAAGGGCATTTATTGTCATTGTCTCTGCATACGAAGAGTACATGCCTCTAACATTTTCTTATATGATAGAACCTCTTGCTTATATATTAAAGGGAAATCAGCTAGATATAAGTGAACAAATTAGTCACTGCCTTAAACTGGCAAAGGATAGATACGAAACTACTATCAATAAGAAAATTAGCACTGATTATTTGACTTTACATACTAAAACAAGAACTATAGAAATTGATCCAAAAGACTTATATTACATAACTATTTCAAGCATTCCACATACGCTTGAGATTTGTTCAAAGAGAAAATTAACACAAGTTCGGGGTTCTATAAATGACACAATACAAAAGTTGCCTGGAAATTTTGTTAAAATCTCTAGAGAAACCATTATTAACACAAACTATATCAAAGAATTCGATAATAAAATGAGAACCTTAACTCTTATAAACGAATCTTTGTTTCATGTATCTGTACGAAAATGTAAAGATATAAAAAGAACCTGCAAGACCTTAAATTAGGACTTGCAGGTTTTATATTATCCATTATTCACCAGTAGCAGGGTCCGCTGACGCCTCTGTAGACGCCTCTGTAGGTGCCTCCGTTGTGGTAGCCTCCGTAGGTGCCTCCGTTGTGGTAGCCTCCGTAGGTGCCTCCGTTGTCGGTGCTGAGGTTGTTGGTGTCGCCGTAGTATTCGGTGGTGTTACAACATTATTAGCATTTTTGTTAAAGATTACATGAATTGTACCATTAGCCTGAACATTTTCAAATGTGTAGCTAGATACAGCTCCTATACTAGCACCGTTAACAACTACTTCCTTTATACTATATCCTGTGTATGGTGTAATGTAGAATGTCACATTATCTCCCGGTTTAACAGTTACTGAAGGTGATATACTTCCTCCTTCTGCAGCTGTTGCTGTTATAGTAAATCCTTCTTCTGGGTGTAATGTACAAGTTGCTTTCGCATACTCCTCTGTATACTCAGGAACTCCATCCGGAGCATCAAGAAGGAACTTCTTTTCATTCTTAGCATACTCAATAATAGGGAACTTAGCCTTATTTGGACAAGTAGGTGTAGCAACCATATTAGAATCCAAACATATCTCTACAAATTCGTGACCTTCGCATCTTCCACCTGGCAATGAATCCACTGCGCAGTAGTCATTTATAGTTGGGCAATCCTCAGTTGGATATTTTCCAGATATCTTACATACTGTAACTCCTGTTATACCGTCTGGTCTGCCTGGGAAAGTCACAGAATTGTCGTGACCCTCTAATATAGCAACCTCATTCATAATATCTCGCCAAATATACTTATGGGCACTGGATGCTCCTAAACTTACGTTTGAGTCATATCCCATCCATATAGATGCTGTGTAATATGGTGTCATACCACAGAACCACAAGTCATAGTTACTTGATGTTGTTCCTGTCTTACCAGCAGTTGTAACTCCGCAAGGAAGTCTACATGCCCAAGCAATACCTGCATAAACAGTGGACTTAAGAGATTCCATCATCATCCAAGCTGTAGTTTCCTTAAATACTCTGTGCTGTCTTCCAGCAGGGTCTGTATTATCTATAACTACATTTCCGTCATGGTCTACTACTTTAGAGTAGAATACCGGTTTTGTATATACGCCACCATTTGCAAATGTAGCATATGCCGCTGTCATCTCAAGGGTAGTAACACCATAGGTAAGACCGCCAAGAGCCATCGCCTGAGTCTTATCGGTTAAAGCTACTCCATCTACAACTTTTTCATCAACTAAAGTTGTAAATCCATTGTTAATAAGATATTCGTAAGAAGCCTCCGCTCCCATCTCAGTAAGAGCCTTAACTGCAACTACGTTCATAGATTGCTCTATTGCATATCTAAGAGATACATAATCTTTATAAGTTGAGCCATACCAGTTAACAACCGGTGTTCCATTGATATAATCATATGGTTCATCAAAAAGTGGTGTCTGAAGTCCACCATAACCAAGATCCATATATGGCGCATAAACTGCAACTGGTTTAAAAGTCGAACCTGGCTGTCTAGGTGAATTGGTTGCTCGGTTAAGACCTCTGTTAGTAGTCTTATCACCTCGACCACCCACAATTGCTTTTACATATCCAGTCTTTTGGTCTATGATTGTGAAAGAAAACTGTGGCTGCGGAGTTATCTTTATATCCTCCGCATAATATGAATATCCAGTTTCTTCCATCAAGGCCTCTTTAAATCCATCTATAGCAATTCTCGCATCTTCTTCGCTATAGAAAATGTTATCAAATTTAGGGTCGCCATTTAACTCTGCATAATAGTTAATAAGATGATTCTTACTATAGTGATGTAATTCTCCATCTGGTGCCTGTAATGACAACTGGTATTCAAGACCTACTCTATCGTAATTTGACACATAATCCGGGTCATTTACAATACGATCTGCAATAGCCTGAATCTCTTCATCCTGTACAGAATATACGGTATAGCCACCTGTAAAGATAAGTGTCGATGCCTCTGACAGTGTACAATTGTAGATTTCCATAAAATCCTCTTCAAGAGCTTCTAATATAGCATCTTCGTAATATGAATAGTATGAGGATTCTGCAACCTGAGTTTCATGTTCTTCCTGAATTCTTGTATATACATCATCCGCACATGCTTCATCATATTCTGCCTGAGAAATGTATTCAAGTTCTAACATCTTATCAAGAACATCCTGTCTACGCTTAGCATTTTCCTCAGGATTAGATATAGGATCATACCAGCTAGGACTCTGAGTAATAGCTGCAATAACCGCTATCTCAGACACACTAAGTTCTGTCATCTCCCTACCAAAATACTTTTCTGAAGCTGCCTGTATACCATGCACACCTCTACCTAAGTAAATAGTATTAAGATAATACTCAACTATCTGTTCTTTTGAATACTTCTTCTCAAGTTCAAGAGCAAGATACTGTTCCTGAATCTTACGCTCCAACTTATCCATAAAAGTATTCTCATCCATACCAACATTGAATACGTGGTTCTTAATGAGCTGCTGAGTCAAGGTACTTGCACCCTGGTCAAAATCACCAGTTGTAATACCATGTATAGCCGCTCTGAAAATACCTCTTACATCTATACCATTGTGAGTCCAAAAACGCTCATCCTCGATAGCAACAAATGCATTGACATAGTCTACTGGAATATCTTCATAATAAACATACTCTCTATTGGAGTTAATCATAGATATCTCTCTTGTTACATTTCCATCCTGATCGACTATATATGACTTAAATCCCTTAGGTACAATATTAATCTCATCAACACTTGGAGCATTGTCAAGAATACCCTTAATCATACCAAATCCAGCACCTGCTACCGCTATAATCAAGGTAATAAGTGCAACCAAAAAAACTTTAAAGCAGCTTACCAAAACTTTTCTGGCATATCTTTGTGATTTCGAGACAACTTTTCGTTGCTTTTTAATTGTCTCATGTTTTGCATAGCCCATAGAGCTACCTCCCTTATATCTTAACTGTGAAATATTAGCATAGTTAATTATGTATACTCATACCTTAAACAAATTCGCATACACTGTATGATTATAACAAATCATTTTCACAATTACAAGTTTACCACAAATTTACATAAAATAATATTAATATTTTCTTATAATTCTGTGAAAAAAACATCTTCTTTATATTAATTTTGAATACTCTTCCAAATTCCAAACTTTGTCCACCAAGCCCTCGTAAAATTCCGGTTCATGGCACACAAGCAATATAGCGCCTTTATATTCCTTTAAGGCTCTCTTCAACTCATCTTTTGCATCCACATCCAAATGATTTGTTGGCTCATCGAGAAGAAGAATATTAGTCTCCCTATTTATAAGCTTACACAATCTAACCTTGGCCTGCTCTCCTCCTGAAAGAACCTTTACTAAACTTTCTATATGCTTGGTTGTAAGTCCACATTTTGCAAGCGCACTTCGCACCTCGTACTGAGAATAAGCTGGAAACTCTTGCCAGATTTCTTCTATACAAGTGTTGTTTGAACCCTCGAGTTCCTGCTCAAAATATCCAATATAAAGATAATCTCCTAAATTCGCCTTTCCGGCAACTGGTGGTATAAGCCCAAGAACACTTTTTAAAAATGTAGTCTTACCAATACCATTAGTACCCACAATAGCAATCTTTTCTCCTCTTTCCATTCGAAGATTAATAGGTTTTGACAAGGACTTACCCTCATAACCAATCTCCAAATCTGTAGTTTCAAAAACAACTTTTCCAGAAGCTCTTGCATTAAGGAAATTGAACTCTGGCTTTGGCTTTTCCTTTGCAAGTTCAATAACATCCATTTTATCAAGCTTCTTTTGTCTGGACATAGCCATATTACGAGTAGCAACTCTCGCTTTATTTCTAGCAACAAAATCCTTTAAATCATCTATCTCCTTCTGTTGCTTCTTGTACGCAGCCTCTAACTGTTGTTTCTTCATCTCATGAATTTCAAGAAACTTATCATAATCACCTACATATCTATTAAGCTCTTGATTTTCCATATGATAGATGAGATTAATAACGCTATTCAAAAATGGAATATCATGAGAAATGAGAATAAATGCATTTTCATATTCTTGGAGATATCTCTTAAGCCATTCTATATGATGTGCATCCAAATAGTTCGTCGGCTCATCCAAGAGAAGTATATCCGGCTTTTCAAGCAAAAGCTTTGCAAGTAACACCTTTGTTCTTTGTCCTCCTGAAAGTTCAGTTACGTCCTGGTCAAGACCTAGGGCAAGCAAATCGAAGGCTCTTGCCACCTCTTCCACTTTTGAATCTATGATGTAAAAATCATTGCTATTGAGCAAATCCTGCAACGTTCCAAGTTCTTCCATCATGGAATCCATCTCAGATTCCTCAGCGGTACCTAGAGCATCACATATATCATTTATTCTTGACTCGATTTTAAATAAGTATTCAAATGCAGACCTTAAAACATCACCAATTGTCATACCCTGCTTCAAGACTGTGTGCTGGTCAAGATATCCAACTCTAACATTTTTTGCCCACTCTACTGTTCCCTCATCCGGCATAAGACTACCGGTAACAATGTTCATAAAGGTGGACTTACCCTCGCCATTAGCACCTATAAGTCCGACATGTTCACCTTTAAGTAATCTAAAAGAAACATTATTAAATATGGCTCTATCACCAAATCCATGGCTTAAGTTTGACACATTTAAAATCATAATTTATCTCCTATTTATCCATTCTATATTCTCTATATTTGTCATTTCAAAAAACTGCCCTTGCTATATTACCACATGTATGACATATTTTCCACAAAAAACCTTTTTTCATAACATTTTATAGTGTATTTTTTCATCCGATATGTTATACTTTTACTATGTATTATTGTACGAGGAGGTTTACCGTTATGCGTGGATTCGTCGGCATTGGACAATCAGACAACATAGAAACAGCTGTAAGTGAAGCAACTGCAGGTATTAGAAATGCGGATTTGTTTATTCTTATGACTCCATTTAATAAGGCAGAGATGTCTGCATCATTACTAGCACAGAAATATCCTGGAGTTCCTATAATCGGTACTACAGGTCAATCTATAGGCAAAGATTCCTACAGTGAAAGCCAATTAACACTCATTGCTTTTGCTGGTGTTACAGTAGCAACTGGTATCATCGAAGATACTGTAAAGGCTCCTGTTAATTATATAAAAGAGTTTGAGGACAACTTAAAATCACTTGAACCATCCTCTGACAACACTGTATGTATAGATTTTATTACTAACAACGAAGAAAAAACTGTATCTACTATGAACTCTGTCCTTAGCAGATATGGCATTAGTCTTGCAGGTGCAACAGCCTACGGTACACCACTTGGTGAGCAACCATCTGTTATATACAATGGCAAGATATACAAAAAGAGTTGTGTCTACGCTTTTATCAAAAACAATGCAGGTAAGATTCGAGTTTGCAAAGAAGACATATATGAACCATTAAGCGGAACTCCTCACTTTGCAACTTTGGTAGACCCTAATACAAAAACTTTATTCCAGATGGATGGTGAACCAGCTTTTGAGGTATACTCAGCAGAAACAGGTGTAGAAAAAGATGATGTAGTTTCTAATATGATAACCAATCCATTAGGAAGACTTTTAGGCGATGAGATTTACATAGCATCAACAGTATCCCTTGATATGAACGGTGTTATGTTCAATGGTAAAATTATCAACGAAAATGACACTGTATATATCATGCAACTCGGTGATTATAGAGCTATCAATGAAGATACTATAGACACCATCAAGGGTATGTCTGTAAAACGTTCATTTATACTTGGATTTGACAGCACAGCACGTATGAAACTCTTTGCTAGGGAGGACTATACTGAAGAGTATATCTCCAATATGTCATCTCTTTGTACATATGCCAGCATAATTACTGACGGACAACAATTTAATTCACAGCATGTAAATCAGACTCTTGTCTGTGTAGTATTCGAGTAAGGAGGCCATTATGTTTAAGAAAAAAGATGTATATCATGCAGTACCACTGGAAACAGAAAGCGGTGTTGCTTTATCAGAAAGCCTCTACCCTATAACCTACGTTTCAAAATGTCTTAAAGACACTAGAAAGGCTCTTATCAAAGAAGAAATAAGCACCAGTGAACAGATATCAACAATCCAAGACTCTTTCGAAACAATTCTTGAGCAGTCAGACAGAGTTGCTGAAGGTATGGATGTAATAAAGGTAAAGGTAAACAATATCGTTGATGTTTCTTCCCAGATTGAAGGTAGTGTAAATGAAGTACTTGAAGCTACTGCTCAAGCAAGCGACAATGTAGATAGCCTTCAGGAAAGCTCTGCAAATGTAATAAACGATTTCCAAAAGGTTATTGAGGTTCTTGGAAGCTTCCAAAAAACATTTGACGACATTGCGGAAACTATGTCAGGAATTATCGGTATAGCTAACCAGACTAACAACCTTTCTCTTAATGCTTCCATCGAGGCTGCCCGTGCTGGTGAACATGGTCTTGGCTTTGCAGTTGTTGCCTCAGAGGTTAGTGCTCTTTCAACAGAAATCAAAAAGCTTGTTGATACAGTAAATGCCAACATGGCAACCCTTAAGCAAGATGCTGCAAATCTCAACTCCTCTATGGAAACAGCTAACCAGATGCTTATGGAAGAACAAGAACAGGTAGCAAAAACCAACGAACTGTTCAACAACATCAAAGAATCTGTTAGCGGCGTTATTGAAGTACAAAAAGCCATAGCTTCTTTTGTAGATGACTGTAATGAAACAGCTGATCAGATACAAGAAGATGTTATGAGTGCAAAAGAAAGTTACGTAGGCGTTTCTGATAATGTAGATGCTCTATCAAGAGATATCACCAAAAAGAATCTCATATACGAGGATATGGCTAACATAATCGACCAGATTGAGCCTATTGTAGAAGACATCAAGGCAAACAACAAATAAATATTAAACCAATAAAAGAAAAAAGCATTTGGCTACTAACTCTCATAAGTACCAAATGCTTTTTCTTTTTTACTTTATTTCCCAAAAAAACTTTACTATCTTTTCTGCCACACAATCTATAAGAGCCTCTATCTCTTCTAAATTAAATACTTTTAACTGTGGCGCCTTTGCGTCACCTACAGTTTTTTCCATAAGTCTTATCATATCGCCCAGTGCTTGCTCTGATTCTTTACAATTCACTTCTTCTATTATATCTGGTATTACAGTCAACTCGGGAATCCTAATATGATACTTGTCAATCATATACGAATTCATAATGTCATAATCCCCATAATACATCTCTTTTGAGAAAAAAACATCTCTTGGATATAATCTTTCCTCCTCAACTAGATATACTTGGGCTACCTCATCGTATAAGGTAGCCTTCCGCATATCAGCATTATAAAAGAGGAAATATTTTAACCAATAATGGTCAATAAACATAGCATCTAACAATAAATGTGCATAATATCCAAGCACATATGGATTATCCATATATCCATGATATTTTTCTTCAAATGCTCTCACATCTGGCTTTCTTACAAACAATTTAAATGTTTCATCTGACCAAAAGTGACTTTCTTTTTTTTCACTGGCCTTAAATACATCTGGAATAATGCTTCCAATAAAGAACTGATTGACAAAAGCATCATCCCTAATATCTAACCTTCTTACAATCTCCTCCGCCAAGGCAAGATGAATTACATAACCCGGCATAATCTCACTCCCTGCATAACATCATCATCCAGATATATGTTGCTAAGAGATAGTTTTCTCTTTTCATAATCATAAGACGCTCTCTTAATAGCAGACACATCCACTACAAGCTCTGTCTCAACTTCTTTCTTCGCTGGAAGTAAAGAATATTCTCTGAGTTCCTCTATACTGTGATAAAGTAATCCTTCTAAAATATGACCAAGTCTTAAGGTACTTTTCTTCTCACTTCGTATACATTCCTCGGTAGTATCGTAATCTCTGGCAAAGTCAATACATCTAACATATATATCGTCCTCACCACCAAAACCACGCTCCATAAAAATTCTCTTAAATCGCTCAATAGAATTCATTCTCTTAGCTAAAGTTGCGTCAACACATGCAGACAAGCTTTCACCCACTACCACTGCATATACATATGTATTCTTACTTATCTTCAAATGCTTCAAAAAAGTATAAACAGCAAGAGACACTCCCCACATATGTGTAGGAAATACTATACCTACACTATCTCCATCAAGAACTTCTCCCTCATACTCAGTATACTTTTTCATAATACTATTCTCTAAACCATTAGAAATATGCCAAGCAATCTCACGACCTGCATCCATCTTTCTAAAATGACCAACAGAAGGTAATTCTTCCATATCAGAAACATAATAAATATAATTGGTACCCTTTGACACATCTTCTTGTGTCTTTATCCCCTTATCGTAAATCATCATTACCTCCTGACTAATGATTCATAAAATGTCTTAAACGAAAACCTAAGATACTCTTCCTTGTTCATATTGAGCCTAGTATCCAAATCCTCTCGTTGTCTCTCTGCAACTTGAATAATTCCACTTATGGCGGACCACATGTAAAGAATTGTCGGTTTGAGTTCTAAATCCGTCCTTATATCTTCGTGACTCATACCTTTTTCTAACAATCTCCTTATCATATGCTCCAATTCATATCCCGAACTAGACTCTGGTATATGACCTTTTTTCCTACTATTGGTCATATTCTCCTCTCCCATCAGGCTGGCATAATACTGTGGATATTTTTCTTCGAATCTAACAAGGCAATCGCATAGTCCGTAATAACTTTCCTCAAAATCCTTTGACTGACTAATGCAGATTTCTAATTCTCCTATAAGAATCTCCAAATAATCTTTCACTATGGAATTGTAGATATCTTCCTTGCTCTTGAAATACACATAAATAGTCGACTTACTGTAATCAGCCAGCTTAGCAATATCATCCATAGTGGTTTTCTCAATACCCTTAGTCTCAAATAATTCCTTAGCTGCCTGAATAATGTTGTCTCTATTAAATTGTTCAAGAGCAAACTTCTTTCGTTCGCCCATAGACCCCTCTAAAACACAAGTTTGTTTTTCGTACTATTATTTCGATTTATATACTTTTATATCTATATTCGCACTCTGTTATCGTTTATTGTACTCTTAGTTCGATTGTTTGTCAATAGCATTTCTCATTTGTTTTAGCAGTTTCTTCTCCAACCTGCTGACTTGTACCTGACTTATTCCTAAACTCTTTGCAACCTCCGTCTGTGTCTTTTCCTGAAAATAACGCATTTCTATTAGCTTTTGTTGCTTTGCATCTAGGGCTTGCATCCCCTGCTCAATAAGTAATCTATTATACATTCCCTCCGCCGCAAGCTCCGATTCTGCTTCGTCCACTATCCTATCCACTAGATACATTTCTTTTCCGTCACTTTCATAGACTGTTTGATATATGGACTCAATATCTCTGTTTGCTTCTGTGGCGGTGAGTATTTCCTCTTCTGTAAGACCTGTTTCCTTAGATAATTCTTCTAACGTTGCCTCCCTCCCATATTTGTTTATAAGTCTTTCTCTTGTCTGGCTGATTATGTATCCATTCTGTTTTAAAATTCTTGATACCTTTATAATTCCATTGTCTCTTAAAAATCTTTTTATCTCTCCCGATATAAGAGGTACCGCATATGTAGAAAACTTAACTTGATACTCTAAGTCAAATCTATCTATAGCTTTTAACAATCCGATACACCCAATCTGATATATCTCTTCTAAATCGTACCCCCTTCCCATAAATCTTTTTGCAATACACCATACAAGACCTGTATTATCTGAAACTATCTTTTCCTTTGCTTTCTTATCCCCTTTTTTCGCAAGTTCAAATAGCTCCATTTCATTCATTTATTCAAATTGAGGTTTTATCACACCTATCTCCTTCCACATTTTCACCACTGTACCTTTTCCATATGTAGACTCCACAACAACCTTATCCATAAAAGCTTCCATAAAAGCAAACCCCATGCCAGACCTATCTTCCTGAGGTTTTGTAGTATACAAAGGTTCCATAGCTTTTTTTACATCTTCTATACCTACTCCTTCATCTGTTATTTCCAGATATATACTTCTACCTTTCACAACTGCTTTTATACGTATCATTCCATCTTTACTTTCATAGCCATGTATAATCGAATTAGTAACTGCCTCTGACACCGCTGTCTTCACATCTGACACTTCCTCTAAGGTTGGATTTGTGCTTGTTAAAAATGCGGCAACCACCATCCTCGCAAATCTCTCATTACTAGCCACACTGCTAAATTCCACTACCATTTCGTTAGTATTATTCATAGTAACCTCCCTGAATCATTTCATTTATTATGTCTTCCTTCGAATCACGCTTACACAATATGCGATATATACCAGACATATTGAGCACCTTATCTATAACTGGTTTTACATTTATCACATACACCATTCCACCCTTATCATATATTTTCCTAAATCTACCAGTTATAAGTCCTATCCCTGAGCTATCCATAAATTCTGTGTTTTCAAAATCGAATATCAGGTATTTTATATCTTCCTCCAAAAACACATTTTCACTCTTTTTCTTCAAGCTATCCGCCGCATAATGGTCAAGTTCTTTCGGCAGATAATAAATCATCACACCATTGCTAACCTCATAATAATTCATGTCATCTCTCCTCTTTTTCTAATAAAAAAACACAAAAGAAAGGGAAACTATAATTAGTTTCCCTTTCTTTTGTGTAGTATCCGTATAGGTTCTTACGTATATTATTCGTTATCTATCATTTCTTGTATATCATCTACAGACATACCGTGCTCTATATGAGAATAGTCTGGCAAAGGATTTGCTCCCTGGTCCTCAGACTCTGCCATAGCAATAGCTTCATTCAAATCTTGAATCTTGGAATTAAGAGTCTGAATCTCAGAATTCTTTACTGCCAACTCTTCACTATATGACTTTATGATTTCCGCATTCTCACGATTATTTTTCTTTTTCTGATGTGGAAGAATAATGAAAGACAGCACCAAAACACCTAGTACAAATCCCAAAAGCACATATAATCCTGAATACTTTGCCATATTCATATCACCGTACTCATTTTTTATAATCGGCTTTCTCTTTGCTGCGAACTCTCTAAATATAGAGCTTCCTCCTTCAATCTCGGTTTCACCATCTACAGAAACAGATATCTCTTCCATATATTCCTCATCAAAGAGTCCGTCATTTTCAACTGATTCCATACGCATCTGTATGATGTTCTCATCACTATCGCCCATCTCTCTAAGATAATGAATTGCCATAGGATTAGCTTTATCAATCTTAAGTACTCTTCTTAAAGTCTTTCTTGCATTCTCATAATGATTCATCTGAATATGTAACAATGCAAGCAAAAGATATCCCTTAACAAAATGTGGATTATCTTTAAGAATACTCTTTAATTGTAATGCTCCCAAATCATAGTCCTCACTATGAGCATAGCTTAGTGCCATATTAAACTTACGAGCTATCTGGTCTACATTATCAAGTCTGGTTGGATCTGCCTTCAGCTCTTTTAAATACATAGTCGCTATGTTATCCTTCTGCTGATAATTTACACTCATAACCCAGTGGCTAAGAGCCATAACCACCTCGCCCATCTCATAATATATAAGTCCTAGAAGATTTCTTGTCATAACATTCTTTTTGTTATATCTAAGAGATGTATTGAGAGATTCTATAGCACCAGACAAATCTCTTGCAGTAGCCTTATCATATCCGATATTGTAATAATGGTCAGACGTATTATAAGCCTTATCTATAACGTCAAGAGGCATATTACAGGCTGAACAATACCCATTTAACTTAACCTGTGCACCACAATTAGGACACAGTACTGGTCTTTTTGTTGCCATAACTATCTCCTTACTCCCACAACAGCTGTAGGCACATTTGTGTTCGCCTGCTTAATCTCGTTTGTTATCTGTGTAACAATATCGCTGATATCTCTCAAATCATTGCTATATATAGCTTCCTCTGCCTGACTAACCTCAGGAATAGGAGAAAATCTTTTAAGTTCTTCTTCAAAATTAATCATATAGTACCTCCTTGGCAATCTCCTTTATACTACCTATAAGATAAAGGGAGCCAACACAAAAAAGTGTATTATCCGTATTCTTAACAGTATCAAATGCCTCTTTAAGCATAACTTTTATATCATCATCCCACAAAACAGTGCAAGTTCTATTTTGCTCCTTGCTAAAGTTTTCCTCAAAAATCTTTGCTATATGTTCTGCCGAAATTCCTCTTTTTGAGTTGATGGATGTAATATAAACCTTACCCAGCCTAAGCTTGTCACATAAGGTGTCAATCATTGGCTTATAATCCTTATCTCCCGCCACAGCAAAAAGTAAATGAATATCCTTATCACCAGATATCTCTTGCACACTTTCCACAAATCTTTCTATGGCATCCAGATTGTGAGCTCCATCAAGTATAACTTTTGGATGTATACTTTCCATACGTCCTTGCCACAGGAATTTATCTAAGCCCTTTTGTATAATCTCTTGCTCTATACCTGTTTCATTCAAGAACAATTCATTGCACAGGGCTATTGCAGTTAATGCATTATCAATCTGATAAAGAGCACCCGTTACAGGAAGAATAAGTTTCTGGTATTTATAATAACTATTATGGACTGAAAAATCAATGGTTTTATGGGTTATTTCATTTATTATATAATCCGTTTTTGCGACATTTATTGCTTTCGCATTTAAAAGAGACGCTGTATTTTCTATAACAATATCCGCAGCTTTGCTACCAGTATTATATATAACAGGTATACTTTTCTTGATTATTCCAGCCTTTTCTCCTGCCACAGCCTCTATGGTGTCACCAAGATAGTCTGTGTGGTCTAAGCCAATAGATGTAATTGCGGTCATAACAGGATTTATAATATTAGTAGCATCAAGTCTGCCGCCAAGACCAGTTTCGTAGATGACATAATCCGGTTTCTTCATATCAAAATACACTGCTGCCATAGCAAACATAATCTCAAAAAAGGACAAATGGATTCCACCTTCTTTTACATGTTCACAAACTGCACCAAAAACCTTTTCGTAGCAAAGAAGGAAATCATCATCTGATATATATTCACTACAGTCCTTACCACTGCCATAGGATACTTCTATACGCTCATTTATTCTTAGCAGATGTGGTGATGTAAACACACCTACACTGTATCCCATAGCACATAAAATTCCCTTTACAAACTGACAGGTTGAACCTTTTCCGTTGGTTCCCGCAATATGGATAGAAGGAACATTTAGATGAGGATTACCAAGCTTCTCCATAATTTTTAGAAGATTAGCATTGCCTGACTTATTCAATTCCCCAGGATTTTTGGCAAACCTTGGTGTATTTATAATCTTATCAACCGCTTCATCGTAATTCATATTATCTGTTATCTACTTTCTCCGGATATAAATCATGATTTGTAAGTCTATTGAAGGCAACCTGCTCCCACTTGGTTCCAGGCTTACCATAGTTGCAATATGGGTCAATGGATATACCGCCACGTGGAGTAAACTTGCCCCACACCTCAATATATTTAGGGTCCATAAGTTTAATCAAATCCTTCATGATTATATTTACACAGTCCTCATGAAAATCACCATGATTGCGGAAACTAAACAGATAAAGCTTAAGTGACTTACTCTCCACCATAAGAGTTTCCGGAACATATGATATATATATGGTTGCAAAATCCGGCTGTCCTGTTATAGGACAAAGACTTGTAAACTCAGGACAGTTAAACTTGACAAAGTAGTCATTATCCGGATGTTTATTAACAAATGTTTCGAGTATATCTGCTGAATAATCAGAAGGGTACTTTACACCCTGATTGCCAAGAAGTGATAATCCTTCTGTTTCTTTTTCGGTTCTAGCCATAATAGTCCTCCTTACGTATTTTCAAACTTTTATAATTGTATCTCACTTTCAAGATAAAAGGAATATATAATTTTTTCCTTTACCACTTTTCCTGTAAGGGAAGAAAGTATATCTGCATAATAGTCAAGCTGTGCCTTATATCTTCCTATGAGTTCTTCTTTTGATGCCCTGTCCGTTTTGTAGTCCATAACAACTATATCTTCTCCCTCGTAGAAAAATGCATCTATAATACCTTGCACCACCACTACATCATCTGCGTGGACTCCCTCTAGCTCATTATATATAGAAGATGCCTTTATTCCTGCAGAAAATTGTTGTTCTTTATAGAGGGTTTTATTCTTTGCAGCAGCTCTCATACGAAGACCAAGGTCAGACTTAAGCATATTTCTTATCTTATACAGATTAATAGCATCTGCCTCCTCCAAAGAGAATATATCTTCTTCTACAAATCTGCTCCTTAATTCTTTAAGTTCTTCCATATTATCCAAAACAGTATCAAAAGGAATAAGCTCCATAAACTTGTGGACTATGGTTCCTCGCTGGGCTCCATTTAAGCCTGTGCTACCACTCATGCTCTCCTTCGGTAAACATTCTTCCTTTACCCTATCATCTTCTGATGCAAGTAAATCCTCATCTACATCATAGGTTGCATCATCAAATGCCTTCATCTTCTTAATCTCTGATATAGACATCTTACTCTTTATATCCGTAAGTGCCTTATATGGATAAGTAAAATTAAAATTGGAAAGAATATCTTCGTAGTAGCCATCCTTTGAAACAAGTTCTGCCTCAGCTTTTATATCCTCTATCTTCATAGACTTTTTGATGCTAGTCTTCACTTCCCCAAGAAGGACTTCTTCATAGGAAAATATTCTCATACATATACTATCTCTTAAACTCTCTGGCAAAAGCAAGCTTTTAAGTATATCGTATCTTGCCATAGCCATGATGATAAGTTTCATAAAGCTAGATGAAGAGCTTCTTATGCTATAAGGAAGAAGATTTCCCTCAACCCCTTTTACAGCGTTGGACTTTTCAATAAGCATATCTATCTCTTTGTCACAACCGGTAAGAATTAATTTTTCTTTTGCTCTTGTCATAGCAACATAGAGAACTCTAAGCTCTTCAGCCATATTCTCTTGCTTTATAAGCTGCTTAAAACACTCTCTTACAAATGTATTTTTCTTGATTCTTTTTTCATTGTTAATATCCATAGCTGATAGGAAGTAATCGCTGTGGATAATCAATGAATCTCTTACATCCATATTATTAAATTGTTTTCCAAGACCACTTGCAAAAACTATAGGATACTCAAGGCCCTTAGATTTGTGCATACTTATAATGCGGACCACATCATCCTCATCAGAAAGTATATTAGCCTCTCCAAAATCCACATCATTTACCTTAATCTTTTCTATATATCTTAGGAAATTAAAGAGACCTTTATAATATCCATCCTCATACTTTCTTGCTTTTTCAATGAGCATATTGATATTGGCCTTACGCTTATTACCCATAGGCATAGCTGATGCATACACATAGTATCCCGTCATATCAAGTGCCTTCCATATAAGCTCTGATATGGAAGTATTCTTCTTCATAGCTTTAAGCTCACCTATGATATCTAAAATGCGTCTTAGCCTTCTTGCAATATCATCCTCAAATTCTTCCGCATACAGTTCACATTTATCAAAAAGGCAAGCCTTTTTATCAATATTCTTGTATGCATAATCACAGACCACTGCTACATCATTTTCAGACATATTACCTATAGGTGACAAAAGCACTGATGCAAATGGTATATCCTGTCTTCTATTATCAACCACAGAAAGAAGAGACATGATAACCTTAACTTCTGTAGCGTCAAAATATCCCTTTGAATCCTCCAGATAAACCGGTATACCAAAGTCAGACAGCACATTATAAAAGGTATCGCCAAACCCTTTTATACTTCTGGATAATATAACTATGTCCCTATACTGTGACAGCCTATACTCATCTAAATCCTCGTCGTATATATATTGACCTGTATCAGGGTGAGTTAACTCTAAAATCCTTTTTGCAACCAGCTTTGCCTCTAGGTCTAATTTTTCCAAATTAAGTTCTTCATCAGTAAGTTCTGCATCTCCCACATCTTCTTTTGAAGCATCCACAAAAAGTATCTCTGTGGAGCGACTAATCCTATCAGAGATAGAGCTATCCGGTATAGGAAATTCCTTTGATGGAACCAATGCAATATCCTTATTGTAAGCTATCCCACCAAGGTCCTTACCCATAAGCTGATAGAAGAAATAATTTACGGCCTCAAGGACCACATCCCTTGAACGGAAATTATTCATAAGCTCTATCTTAACTTCATCACCTTCGTGAAGAAATCTCTCATACTTATCCATAAATAAGTCAGGGCGAGCCATTCTAAATCTATAGATGCTCTGCTTAACATCTCCAACCATAAACATATTGTATCTGCCTTCCCATATTCCGGAACAGGCTGTAAGTATATCTTCCTGTAGATAATTACTATCCTGATACTCGTCTATGTATATTTCCTCATATCTTTCACCAATTTTTTTACCAATTTTAGAAGGTATGGCATTTCTTCTTTCATCGTAACCATCACAGCAAAGCTTATATGCAAGATGCTCTACATCAGAAAATTCCATAAGCTTTTTTGTGTGTTTTACCACCTCATACTTTTTCATAAATTCCTCTACCATCTCTATAAGAGGAATGAGATAAGTAGCCAGGTTGTTCATCTGGGAAATCACATCTTCAATAGGCAGCTTAAACACATTTACAGACTTTACAATCTCCTTGTAGGATTCCCTCACATTTTTGAATTCTTCTACAAGTTCTTCATCATAAGCATCACCTTTACAGGTCTTTAGTCTTGGGAACTTGCTCTCCATAACAAGAGACATACCCCTATATCCAGATGCGTCAAGCATAGAGCAAATAAGCTCCTCATCCTGACAGGCAATCTCAAAATTCTTATCAGGTCCACCTGTCATAGTGCATATATATTTTGCATTTTTCACATAAATCAAAGCATCTTTTAATTTATTCTTTGCCATATCTATAAAGGTTTCAACCCAAGGAAGCTTCTCAAATTCCTCTTCCCCACTTATAGCTAAGGCCTTTTTTGCCCCCTGCAACCACTCTTCAGGCATAGGGTAACTTGAGGCAACTCTATGTATCTTTAAAATCAGCTCCTTAAGGCTTGTATCTTCCTTGTCACCGCAGAAAATATCTACAAGGGCAAAAAAGTCCTCGTCCTTATACTTTTCCTCAAACATCTCATCTAACACGTCACTTTTCAAAAGCTCCATCATACCGTTATCACCGATATTCATAGTTGAATCGATGTTAAGCAAGCTAAAATGTTCCTTCACAAGCTTAAGACAAAAGCTATCAATGGTGGTTATATCTGCTCGATTAACTAAAACCAACTGCTTTGCCAGATGTTCATTTTCAGGTTGAAGAAGGAGTTCTTTCTCCAACCTTCCCGCAATCTTATCTCGCATCTGAGCTGCTGCCGCTTTAGTAAATGTAACCACAAGGAACTGATCTATATCCTTAGGATTTTCCTTATCCAAAACCTTGGTCAAAATACGTTCTACCAAAACAGCAGTTTTACCAGAACCTGCTGCCGCAGAAACAAGGACGCTGGAGTCACGATTATCTATAACTTCTTGTTGCTTACTAGTCCATGCCATGACTCTCACCTCCCAATTTATTTTTTATCTGGTCATATATCATATCTCTTTCCTTATCCTTAAACTTCGGATATCTGTAGGAGTTACCTCCTGTCTTTGTGTCAAATCTACAAACAGATTTAAATTCACAATATTCACAGGCGACTTTATTACCCTGACGGAAAGGATTTTTTTCTATGTTTCCGCTAAGAATATCCTTTGCCAAAGCCTTAGATTTGTACATAGCATAGTCAGTAATATTCTTAAATACTGTTTTGTCTTCTTCCTTATAGCCCTTAAGCTTTAACTCCTTAGCACGTTTTTCCTCAGCCTTTTCTTCTTTGTCAACCTCCACATATGGGTCTTTCATCTGATAGTAAAACATACTGTCCGGAATAATCTCCACCGGTTCTTTATCTTTCTTCTTGTTATAATACTCCTCAGAAAGCTCCAGCATAATATTCATATAAACAGAAAGCTGTAGCTGTAAACCCTCATAAAGTCGATTGATATTAAAGTCATAATTACCAGACTTATAATCAATAATTCTAAGATTTATCTTTTGTTTTTCTTCATCATATAATATATCTGCTCTATCCACTATACCGGTTAATGACATAGTTTTTCCCGTTTCATCAAGAGCAATCTTCCTGTTAAAATTGTACTCAAAGAACTTCGGCGTAAAATTATCCTCATTGCTCATACTAGATAACACCTTAGCACTACGTTTTCCAATACGAACCAACATATTTCTAAGATAAGCGTATCTTCCCTCATCAATAAGTTGTCCTGCATATTCATCATAAAAGGCACTATTAACAAAGTTCTCCATCATAGCATCTCTTGAATCATCATCTATCATGGACCAGTCATTGGACATATTATCGTGAACATGTCTGTAAAGACGCTCCATAGCACTGTGAAGAATATTACCTATATTACGGTTATCAATTCCCTTCAAATCTCTTTCTCTAAGCTTCAAAGTGTATTTTAAGAAATAAGCGTAAGCGCAGTTAGCGTACTGCTCCAATCTGGATACAGACTGGGACATAAGGTTCAGTTTTAAAAGCTCTGCCACCTGATTATCTAAATTCTTTGGTATGTTACAATAGCTAAGAGCATTAAAAACTCTATCCAAAAGCTCCATATATCCTAAATCCCAATAAGCCTTGTAAAGCTTTAAGGTCTTATCCATACCACTTACATCCCCTGCAAAGAGCAAAAGAAGTCCTTCTATAAGACTTTCCACGCCAGACTTTGGAGTGGAGATAAATTGCTCCAATTCATCCTCACAGGTTACTTTCAAATCCGTATATAAGTTACACACTCTTCCGATTATATAGGATGGTCGCATTACCTCATTATCCAAATCCATAGTTGTGTAAGACAAAAACAATTTATCCGAAGGTTTAGTCATATTGATATAGAGGTAAAATTGCTCTATAAAAGAATTCATCTTCTCTGTTGGGGCAAGCAAAAAATCATACTCCGAAAGACGTTCCTTTTCCTTGTCTGAAATAATCTGGGCAGGAGTACCCTTCTTAGGAATGATTCCATCATTAACACCAATGATAAATAAAATCTTTACATCCTCTAATCTTGTTCTGGTTATATCACCAATGGTAACCATATCAAGCTTTCCCGGAATCATACCAAGAGATATATCCTTAAGTCCTAAGTCCATAAGTTCGCTAAATTCACCAATGTCGATTGTCTTATTTCCCATAATCTCAACCATCTTATCAAGAAGAGAAAGTATTTTTTCAAATAGACGCACGTCCTCCATATTCTCCTTGAAATTAAGCTTATCCATGAAAGACTTAATAGTATCCACGTACTGGGCAACGGTTATATTCTTCTTACTTAAGGCATCACAAAAAACACCTACACACTCTATAAAGTAGGCTCTGATTTCCTCCACTTCCTCATCCCAGACCATGTTCCACCTATTCTTGCCTCTTATCCCTCTGGCTAGACAAAAGTTCTCCAAAACTTCTATCTCCTCCTCAGGCATATCTGGAACTACCCCCGATTTAAGAAAGGCAAATACACTGTCATAAGAAAAGTTATCCTCCACCATACGAAGGAGACTGGATATGGCATCTATGTACTGATTATTTTTAACTGGTCTACTATAGTCAAGGAAATAAGGAATATCATAGTCAGGAAGCAATTGTTCCACATATCCTATAATATTTTCCAGATTGCCACTGATAACAGCAATATCCTTGTATCTATAGCCTTCCTTTATAACCAGTTCCTTTATGCGCCTTGCAACTCCCATAATCTCTTTTCGTGGATTGTCATAGGAAGTTATAGATATGTTCTGTGCCTTGTCCTTATATTTTGTGTAAGGATATCTAAATATATTTTTTTCAAGATGTGCAAGTTCCTCGTTCACTATGTTACCATGCCATCTATCCAAATCACTGTTTTCTATAAATATATCTTCATCAACACAAACCCTGTGTTTTTCCGCAGTCTTAAGAAGATTATCCTTTGTTTCTTTGGTGAGATAAAAGAGCTCGTGCTCAGATATGTTTTTCTTCTCGTAAAAGATTTTATCTATGGTAAGAACCGAATAAACCTTCTTTGCATACACCATAAGTTCACCGATACATTTTAACTGTATAGGAGTAAACCCAGTAAATCCTTCTAAACAGATAACACTCTTTTTTATAAGCTGGGATTTACCTATGCAGTCACACAAAAGCTCAGTAAGCTCCTCCGCCACAATATACTCTTCCTTAATGCGTTCCTCAAAAGCTTGAAAAATGAGAAGCATATCCGAAAGTTTATCCCTAAGAAGACTGTCCTCCTCACCTAATAGTTCTATAACATTTTTTATATTTTCTTTTGACAAATCATACTGATACATCTCAGACATAAGAGACTTAACCTCATCGATAAAACCTGATTTATCAAGACTTTTACCATATATCTTAAGACTTTCTGCTACCTCCCCAGCTACCTGACGTATAAGCATAGTTTTACCGAAGTCTTCAAGTACATTTGCAGGTCTTATGGAAAGCTCATCAAAAAGTCTATAGGAAAGTCTGTTAAATCCTATAACATCTATGTTCATAGAGCCTCCCCTTGGATGAAGCATAACCATCTTACGCTGAAGAGCAAGGGAATACTGTTCAGGCACCAGCATAATATAATTAGTGTCTGGATTATCTATAGATTCCTTAATTATTCTATTGTAAATGTAGTGTGATTTTCCGGAGCCGGATGCTCCAAGAATAAATTGTAATGACATACTAATCCCCCATTTCTACATACGCTTTTATAGTACCACATTTTTACCTATAAAGAAATGTCTTGCCAGCATTTTAATTAAACAGTATAATATTTTTGTACTCACAGTACGGGGTGCAAATCTATAGCATTTTAGGGAGGGATACTATGGAAAACACTAACCAATTAAAGATTTATTCAAAGTACAACAATCTGATTTCGCTTAATGTAACACCGGGACATTTTGCTACTTCATCATCTCATATCAATTACTATATCGATATAACAACACTAAAAACAAGAAGTAGTGAAGCAAAGGAAGTTGCAAAGGCTATGGTTCAGGATTATGTAGTGAGCACTGTAATCGACACTATTATATGTCTTGATGGAACAGATATAATAGGTGCTTATCTTGCAGATGAGCTTACAAGCGCCGGCTTTATATCAGCCAATACTCACAAGACTATATATATCCTTCAGCCAGAACAAAATTCTGCGGGACAGTTGTTATTTAGAGAGAATAATCTTCCTATGATTCGTGGCAAGAATGTACTAGTACTTCTTGCATCTGCATCTACAGGAAAGACACTTAAGACTGCTCTTGAGTGCATCGAATACTATGGCGGTTCCATAGCAGGAGTATCATCAATCTTTTCAGCCGCAACTGAGATACACGGTGTGACCATCAACAGTATATTTACTGCGGAGGATGTTCCAGGCTATGCCACATACGGAACCTCAAGTTGTCCACTTTGCAAGGGCAACCATCCAATCAACGCCATAGTAAACCGCTACGGCTACGCAAAACTTTAATACTAGTCAGCATAAAAGCTCCTCACCAAGAATATAATTATAATAATCTTAGTGAGGAGCTATATATATGTCATCAAAAACCAAAATCATTGTACTAAAATCCAAAGAGCTTATCTACACTGGCATTTTTGTTGTATTGGGAATTATATTAGTGCTACTGCTTTTTTATATGTTTTCCTCCAAATCGGAAAGCAAAGGTAATTCTACCACAAATACCGGAACCACAGCAGAAGGTACTACAACAACTACATATAAGCCCGGAGTATACACATCCGAGCTTAACTTAGGCGGCTCCTATATGCAACTTTCTGTAACCGTAGACAAAGATACCATATCCCATGTGGAGATATCTAACCTAGACGAGACCGTAACTGCCATGTATCCACTTGTAGAACCATCCCTTGAGGATATAAATTCCCAGATAGCCTCCGTTGACTCACTGGATAATATTACATACTCAAGTGATAACAAATACACCTCCATAATCATCATACAAGCAATTGAGGAAGCACTACAAGACGCTGTAGTGGTGGAATAAAAAATAACGCATAACCTGTGGTAGGTTATGCGTTATTTTTTTAATTCTTACTCACAACAACTCCGCCAGTCTTGTATATGCTTCTTGCTGGCACATACCCTCTTACTGGTGATAGTGGGTATATATTGCTTTCTGGTCCGATTACAGTGCCTGGATTAAGAACTGAGTTGCAGCCTACTTCTACATTGTCACCAAGCATAGCACCGAACTTTTTAAGTCCTGTATCTATATCCAGATTATGCTTGACACTTTTTACGTGGACAAGAGTTTTGTCACTCTTAACATTTGAGGTTATGGAGCCTGCACCCATATGAGACTTATATCCAAGTATAGAATCTCCCACGTAGTTATAGTGAGGAACCTGAACATTGTCAAATATAATTACATTTTTAAGCTCTGTGGAGTTACCCACTACACAGTTTGCTCCCACCAAGGCATTGCCCCTTATGAATGCACACTGTCTAACCTCAGTATCAGGACCTATGATCGTTGGCCCTGCAATATATGCTGATTCAAATACCTTTGCAGTCTTATGTATCCACACCTGACTTGATACTTCCTCATATTCATCCTTATCTAAGGAATTACCAAGCTCTACAATCCAATCCTTTATAAGAGGCAAAGCCTCCCAAGGATAAGTAAGCTTGGCAAGCATAGGTGCTACCATAGTGTGTTCTAAGCTATACATTGATTTTATCTCTAATTCTTTCATAAATGTTCTCCTTAAAATTAAGATTTCTTTCCTGCACCTTTTTCATAATATGGCTTTGTCTGGTCAAATATGTAGGTTATCTTATACTGATTATCAAGCTTTTTAACAAGCTCTGTGTTGTTGATAACGTAGTTGTTCATCTTAGAAGTATACTCTTCCTTTGATATGGAACCATCAGCCACTCCGGTAAGGCCCTTCTCCCAGCTTGCAGTCATCTCCGCCTTAAGAAGATTGTTGATGGAATAATATACTACATCGTAAATTATCTCCCCTAAAAATGTAGGAGTGATTATCTGAGTTTTCTTATTTAAGGCTATATATTTGTTGGTCACAAGCTTGGTTATTATACTGTCTCTTGTAGCACTGGTACCTATACCACTACCCTTTATCTGGCTTCGAAGCTCCTCATCCTCGATAAGCTGTCCCGCATTTTCCATAGCGAGAATAAGCGTACCTGAAGAATATCTTTTCGGCGGTGTAGTCTCACCTTCTTTTACTTCCATATTGTTCACAGGAAGCTTCTGACCTTTTCTTAAATTGCCTAATCTTTCAAGCATCTCCGGGGTAAGCTTTTCATCTTCCTTTTTATCTGCAGATGGAATTCCTGCTATGACAAGATATCCTGGACTTTTAAGTCTCTTGAAATTGGCAAAAAAGTTCTCAACATCCCTTCCAAGAGTAAGAGAAACCTTCTCATACTGTGCTGCCGGATAGAATATGCTTAAGAATCTTCTTGCAATTATATCGTATACCTTTCTTGCAGTTTCTGATACAGAGCCCAATGCTCCATGTCCCTGACCTGTAGGTATGATAGCATAGTGGTCTGTAATTAGCTTGTCATTTACATACTTTGACTTAGCTACATTCTTATACCCGCCCTGATTAATTATATTGTCTGCAAACTCAGCAAGGGGAGCATATTTTTTCATACCAGCTATGTTTTTGTATATCTCTTTTGCCACAGCTGTGGAAAGAACTCTGGCATCTGTTCTAGGATAAGTAACAAGCTTCTCCTCATACAGCTCTTGCACTATGGCAAGGGTATCCGACGGGCTTATCTTAAAGAGTCTAGAACAATCATTTTGAAGCTCCGCCAGATTGTATAGCATAGGTGGTGCTTTTTTCTCAATCTTCTTCTCCACCTTGTTCACAACAAATTCTACTGGCTCAGGTTGTGATAGCTTTGCAATAAGCTCTCGTGCTGACTCTTCCTTAAGGAAACCATTTTCCTTGTATAAAAGTGGGGACTGGTAGTAAGCTGAACCTTCCACTGCTTTCCACTCTGCGTCAAATCCATCTAAGTTTGCTACAACTCTATAAAATGGTGTTGGGACAAATTCTCTTATCTCTCTTTCCCTTTTTACAATCATGCCAAGAACACAGGTCATAACACGACCTACGGCTATAACACATTTGTCGGCACCAAGATATTTTCTAACAGTTGGGCTGTATTTTAGGGTTAGGGCTCTGGAGAAATTAATACCCATAAGGTAGTCTTCCTGGGCTCTAAGATATGCGGAATTGCTGAGATTATCATATTCTGATAAATCTTTTGCCTCTTTTATTCCTCGTAAAATTTCCTCCTCGGTCTGGGAGTCAATCCACACTCGCTTTTTAGCTTTTTCTTTACTAACCCCAGCCATCTGGTCTACTAGGCGATATATGTATTCTCCCTCTCGTCCTGAGTCCGTACAAACATATATGCAGCCAACATCATCTCTGTTTAATAGTTTTTTAACTACGTTAAACTGTCTGCTTGCTGCATCTATGATATCGTATTTATATTCAGTTGGTACAAATGGAATAGTTGCCATACTCCATTTTTTAAGGGCCGGGTCGTAGGCATCCGGATAACTCATGGTTACCAGATGTCCTACACACCAGGTTATGACAGAATCTCCGGTTTCGATGTAACCATCTTTGCCACCGGCACTGTCTGCACCCTTAACCCCAAGTGCCTTGGCAAATTCCCTTGCAACACTTGGTTTTTCTGCTATATATAAATTCTTCAAAATTTATCCTCCAAGGTGTTTTTATGGTAGAACTATATTCTTAAGTTCTTCCCCCTTCATGAAACACTCAATGTTGTAGAAGGTTACATTGGCAATAGCCTCCATGGCCTCCTGAGTAAAGAATGCCTGATGGGATGTGATGATAACATTTCTATAGGATGTAAGTCTAACCAAATCGTCATCTGATATAATCTCATCTGACATATCCTCAAAGAAATACTCATCCTCTTCTTCGTACACATCAAGAGCTACTCCGCCAAACTTTTTCGCAGCGAGAGCATCAAGCAAGTCCTGAGTATTTACAAGAGAGCCTCTTGAAGTATTTACAAGCAATACTCCATCCTTCATTTTAGCAATGCTGTCCTTGTTAATCATGTACTGAGTATCCTTTGTAAGTGGGCAGTGAAGACTTATGACATCAGACTCTTTAAGAAGAGTATCTAAGTCTACATACTGTACATTAGCTCCCCATCTTTCCTTTGACTCAGGGGTCTTATCTATAATCTCCTGTATAGGATATGGGTCATATAAAAGTACTCTCATATCAAGTCCACGAATTATAGACATCATGGCCTGTCCTATCTTACCAGTGCCTACGATACCTATAGTTTTGTTTACTAAATCCATACCCATAAGACCGTTGATATTGTAATTAAAATCTCTAGTTCTAGCGTAAGCTCTGTGAATCTTTCTGTTTATGGCAAATAAGAGACCCAAGGCATATTCAGCAACTGCTCTGGGAGAGTAGCTAGGCACACGAAGAACAACTATATCCGCTTCCTTTGCAGCCTTTAAATCTACATTATTAAATCCTGCACATCGAAGAAGTATTGCCTTTATGCCAAGCTCTTTTAAAGTTGAAATAACCTCTTTATCTACTGTGTCATTTACAAATATACATACTACGTCGCAACCCTTTGCCATAATCGCAGTGTTATTCTTTAATTTCTCTTCGTGAAAAACTATGTCAAATCCTTTTTCCTTTGCTATAGGTTCAAACCAAACCTTATCGTATGGTTTAGTATCAAAAAATGCTATTTTCATATAAATATCCTCCTAAAATATAATTTAGTATAAGCATTAACGGCTTATTTTATCCCTTATCTCAGCAAAATGTGATGCAAACTCCTGTGTTATTAATTTGTTTTTTATCAACAAATTAAGAGTATCTCTAAACTCATTATAACTAATAGTTGAATGCGCCATATCATCGAGGTGATTTGATACCTTGTCCGCGTATCCATTTGCATCTATAACATTATCTCTAAGAAGTATATTGCACTTGTATATCTCCTTAAAGTAATGATTTGCCTTATTAGAAGTTGTAATCTTATCTTCAACATAAAAGCTCACGCCAAGCAAATCAAAAAGATTTGCGGCAGAATTGTTGGTAAAATATATCCCCGGACCAATTCCATACAAATTCTTGTAAGCCGTAAGGTCATCCACTCTTGTGCTATAAGAATAGTCAGGAAGATATGGACTAAACAAGTTTGCCATCACACTGTTACCCTTAAACAACGGATAATCTTTTTCTGCGTTACCTGGCTGCTTCTTTAGGTAAGTTATCTCTGATATAGAGAATATCGGAAGGGTTAAATGTCTTGGTTCTTTCTCTATAACTAATATATTAAATTCCTTGTCAGAAACCCATACATAAGCCGGAGCCTGATGGATATGAAGCTTGTGACAGTTATCAATAATAACCATTCTATGGTCTTTCTTTACCTTGTACTTATGCATAGTTTTCTTGATAGTTTTTTTCGTATATGTCTCTAGAACTTCCTCAACGGTTGCTTCCTCCAAATTCAATTCCACTTCTTTTTGTTTTTTTGATTTCTTTGAAGGTTTTTCTTCATCTTCAACCTTCTTGGTTTTATCTTTTTTCTTTTTTTCTTTCTTTTTCTTGGTTGGTGTTTCTTCTATCTCTTGTGTTTCTTCTCCCTCTACTTCTTCAGTTTCCCCGTTACTTTCTTCCACAGATACTTCTTCCCAGGTTTCGTCAATCTCTTGGTTGGATTTCTCCTCAAAAACCATCGCTGCTTCAACTTGTTCTTCTCTAGTTTCTTCTACCACACTAGTTTGTGCAGTATGTTCCACATTATTAAGAATATTGCCTATAGCTGAATCATCCACAAGCTTTGCCTCAGGTATATCCTGCTGTTCTATACCAAAGGTTTGTGCCAAGGTTATAGTTATAAAAGCACAGATTACTGCTCCAAAGAAAAGTATCATCTGGCTAAAAATAAATGCACACGCAAACAATGCCACTGTTCCCACACCGGCAAGAAATGCAAGTATAAGTATAAACTTGGTTTTTCCATCTCCATATCTAAGAGTATTAACAATTTTTTTCATAAAAATGTCCTCGAATAATGCAGAATTTAGTATACCTATAGTATATCTACTAAACGCCACAAAATCAAGGACACTTTCCCTTATAATCGAACTTAATTGATATTATTTTTTATTATTCTATAGAGTTTAACACACCTAAGAAAATTGGTAATCCCGTCTGGGTGTCTATAATTGCATATACGAAAGGTCTGTCAAGAATTACCTCCTTCGGTGGTTCTACTTCCTCCATAGCAGTTTCCGCTGACATTTCTATCGCTGTAACTGCTGCCGCCTTAGTTCCCTCTCTATCAACTTGGATAAATGTCTTATGTAATACTCTGTTTATATACAAACTTCCTGTGCCTGTAGTTGCCATGTTAGAAAAGTCCGCCCCATCAAAAAATGCAGTATTCATACCCATAGACATAAGCGGCTTTGAAAGTTCTTTTTCATACTCGTAAGAAAATTCCGGCATTCTTACAATTACATCCTCATAGTTTCTATTTTCATAAAGATTTATAAATGTTTCGCCGGACATATTCTCCACATATTCATTAAGTTCATTTTCATCCTTAGGAAGAAGAGCCATAAATGCAAACTCCCCACCCTTATAATATTTTATAAAGCCTGTTGCCCTGTCATCACATACATATATATCTTCCTTGCTATGGAGCATAGTTACAATCTGTTCTTCTCCCGAATAATTTGTAAAAATCTGATTTTCCTTTACCTGAGTATCCTTATAAGGAGTCTCCCACTCTCCCTCAAAAGCTAGTGCATTTATAAGGTACATAACTACTTCATCCGGTATCTTATCAAGAAGTGTAGGTATCATCCCATTTGTGTTTTCATTTACCCAAGTATTAATTTCTTCAACAGTTGTATCATCAAAAGGTGCCATAAAGGCTTCTGCATCATAATAATTTGAACAAACCTTTAAGAAATCATTATTTACTTTTATCTCCTCTTCATCATCCTTAATCCAAAGAGAATTAGCTATATGAAAGTCCACATCATTAGACTGAGTAAGCTTGTTATTGTAGGTATACATATACTTGTTATATTCTGATATATCTATACCCCCAGTTATCACCTTTTCCATCTCCCTAAGGTTATCACCACCTGCTCCATTGGCAGTCATAGAAAGGGCACAGACCACAGATTCAGGTGAAATAAGCACATTTTTTCCTTCTTCTACATCAGCAGATACACTTTCCTTAAAAAGTTCCACAGAAAAATCTGCTGTAGCATATATAAATTCCTCATCCAGTTCATATCCTGCCACATCTTCTTTTTCTACGCCATTGGTAAGATTTTTTGAATTGCTGGTAGGTTCATCAGATTTAACCTTCTTTTCCCCACAGCCACTTATAGTTAACATCATTGTGGCAAGAAGAGCATATGTTACCGTCCTTTTCCCTATTATTCTATGTTTTTTCATAAAAATTCCTCCTTCACATACATCTTATAATATATATACGAAGGAGGATATATTTTTTATGGAAAAATTTAAAAATTATTCTTTAAATTGTCTTCCAGTATGGTCAATACTGTAATCCTCAGTATATATAAGCTTAGATAAAGGTGCAAATGTGTATCCCTCGTTTTCAAGCTTGGTAAGAAGCTCATCTAATGCCTGGGCAGTGTATTTTGATCCGTTATGTAAAAGAATTATGGAACCATTTTTTAATTCCTTATGATTGCATACCCTGTCGATAATGGCATCCACACCATAGTCTTTCCAGTCAAGACTATCTACATCCCATTGTACAGTGCTATAACCTTCTGATTTTGCGGCTAGTATTACACTTTCATTATAATCCCCATAAGGAGCTCTAAAAAGTGTCATATCCACTCCTGTAATGGATTTTACAATATTGTGGCAGCCCTCAATCTCTTCAAGCATCTCACTTTGAGAAAGAGAAGTCATATGCTTGTGATTGGCACCGTGATTCCCTATATCGTGACCATATTTGTGTATTTTCTCTATGGCATCGGGATATCTACTTGCCCAATCTCCCGTCACAAAAAAAGCTGCCTTACAGTTATGGGCATCTAAAATCCCTAGTATCTCATCCAAATCCTCATCACCCCAGGCCGCATCAAAGGTTATGCTAACCACTTTTTCTTCAGTATCCACAGAATATATAGGAAGGGAATCCTCATAGTGCTCTCCCACCACTGCAATTACGTCACTGCTATGGTCATCTATGCATATAACCACGGTAAGAACTATCATTATAAAAATTACTATTTTAAAGTATCTGATTTCTTTCGCTTTAAGTTCGGGGAACTCCTCAAAATACTGCATTATAATATACCTCTTATTCATTAGTATATTCTATTTTTATAAATGCAGAAAAATTACTAAAAAAACAGCTACCCAAAGATACACATATCTATGAATAGCTGTTTTATGATTAATATTAACCTACAAAGTTAATCTTTCTAAAGTTCTTCTTTCCACGCTTGATAATAACATCCTGCTGTAATTCCTCAGCAGTAAATGTCTTTGCAATATCAGTAACCTTTTCATCATTTACAGATACTCCACCCTGCTCTATTCCACGTCTTCCCTCATTTCTTGAAGCAACAAGTCCAGACTTAACAAGAAGTGAAATAATGTCAATAGCACCATCCTTAAGGTCATCTGATGTAATATCTGCTGTAGGCATATTTGCTGCATTACCGCTAGTAAAAAGTGCACGTGCAGCCTCTAACGCCTTCTTACCTTCTTCCTCACCGTGAACTAAAGTTGTAAGCTCATATGCAAGTACTTCTTTTGCCTTATTAAGCTCGCTACCCTCGTAGCTTTCCATCTTCTGAATCTCCTCAAGAGGAAGGAAAGTAAGCATCTTAAGACACTTAATAACATCTGCGTCAGCTACATTTCTCCAGTACTGGAAGAACTCGAAAGGAGTTGTCTTATTTGGATCAAGCCATACCGCACCCTTCTGAGTCTTACCCATCTTCTTACCTTCTGAGTTAAGAAGAAGTGTAATAGTCATAGCGTGGGCATCCTTACCAAGCTTACGTCTTATAAGCTCAGTACCACCAAGCATATTTGACCACTGGTCATCTCCACCAAACTGTAAATTACAGCCATACTTCTGATATAATGCATAGAAGTCATAGCTCTGCATAATCATATAGTTAAACTCAAGGAAGGAAAGTCCCTTCTCCATTCTCTGCTTGTAGCACTCTGCTGTAAGCATTCTGTTTACTGAAAAGTGAGCTCCTACCTCACGAAGAACATCAACATAATTAAGGTCAAGCAACCAGTCAGCATTATTGACAAGCATTGCCTTATCCTCTGAGAAATCGATAAATCTGCTCATCTGCTTCTTAAAGCATTCTACGTTGTGCTGGATAGTCTCCTCAGTCATCATCTGTCTCATATCAGTTCTACCTGATGGATCACCAATCATAGCTGTACCGCCACCGATAAGTGCTATAGGCTTGTTTCCACCCATCTGAAGTCTCTTCATAAGACAAAGTGCCATAAAGTGACCTACATGTAAACTGTCTGCTGTTGGGTCAAAACCAATATAAAATGTAGCCTTACCCTCGTTGATAAGTTTGCTGATTTCTTCTTCATTTGTAACCTGAGCAATAAGACCTCTGGCTACTAACTCGTCATAAAGTTTCATAGTAAATTCCTCCACATTCTTTGTATTGGGACAATAAAAAACGTCCCTAAGTTTTTAACCTTAAGGACGAAGTATAATCTCCGTGTTACCACCTTAATTCATAGCTACCTCACGATAGCTACCTTAGCAAGTATCTTAAAATACTTCAACACTATAACGTGTGTCACTACGTCAAGCCCTACTATAAGTTCAGGTTGAAGCTCAAGGAGGTATTCATCTGTAAGCCTTGCTGCGTCTCTCATCCACCGACTACTTTCTGTTGCTGGTTTTTACAAACTACTTGTTCCTATCATAGCCTTTTTCTATCACTGAAATTATAATGCATTAACCATTTTTTGTCTAGCTAAAACTATTAAAATAACAAATTTCTTAGCAGAAATCTCTTTCAAAGGTTATAACTGTATAATATCTGGTTTCTCTGCCTTGTAGCTTATCATTGATTTTGCTCTTGATTTCCTTATCTGTAAGTTTACAATCATGAGGCATAACTAAATCAAAGATTAAGTTGGTATGGCTTGGCCCAGCCACCATTCTGAAATCGTGAATAGATAAGGTAGTATCTACTTCCTTAACAATATCATATATCATTTTCTTGCAAACATTAAGCTGTTCATTATCCATCTCAACAGGGTCCATATGGATAGTCATGCGAATGTTAAGCTCCTCGTATATATCACGCTCTAACTCGTCAATAACATCATGGATCTCCATGATATTACCCTTTCCATCCACCTCAATATGTACACTGCCTATGAGATTTCCAGGACCGTAGCTATGAATTATAAGGTCATGCATACCAAGAGCGTAAGGATTTTCTCCCACCATTTCTCTAATTTTTGCCACAAGCTCCTCATCTGCCGGTTGACCTAAAAGCTCATCTACAGTTTCCTTTATAATTCCAAAACCAGAAATCAGAATAAATAAAGACACAACTATACCCATAATTCCATCTATAGGTGCATCTGTCCATATAGATGCAACAAGAGCTACTATGGTTGCTGTAGTTGCAATCACATCGTTGGCACTATCCTTTGCTGTGGCAAGCATAATACTTGAATTAATCTTCTTACCCAGCTTACGATTAAAGAAACTCATCCATATCTTCACTGCAATTGATAAAACCAGTGTTATAAGCACCATATAAGAAAATGTTACTTCTTCCGGATGAATTATCTTATCTATAGAATCCGAAAAAAGTTCAAATCCCACCAACATAATAACCATAGCTATAATAAGGGATGTAAGATACTCAAATCTACCATGGCCGAAAGGATGGTCCTTATCAGCCGGTTTTGCCGCCATCTTATATCCAAAAAGTGTAACTACACAGCTGGCACAGTCCGACAGATTGTTAAATCCATCAGATATAATGGATATGGAATTAGCTATAGTTCCCATTATAAATTTCGCAACAAAAAGCACTATATTGCAAACTATACCAACCATAGAACTAAGTGTGCCATATCGTTCTCTTACTTTTGCATTTTCTATATTGTTGTAATCCTTCACAAATAGCTTTACTAATATATTACTCACTATAAGCCTCCTGTTTTTTTATGTATCTAACATAGCCTACACCAAGGGCCATAAATATAAAGAAAAATGGTGTGGTGATAGGTTGATTAACATTTACCAATCCCTGAACAAAATATCCTGTTATAATGGAAAGAGTTATATATGCAAAAATATTTTTACTAGAATTTTTTAATATATATACAAAGCTTGATACAAATAGACCAACATAACTTACTGCACCTACAATTCCTGTAGTAATCAGGTACTGCAAAACCTCGTTATGAGCGTTATCATACACTCTGTTAGTATTCTCCATCATTATGTCATAGTAATTTGCACGAGTTAAAATCTGAACTGTTTCATTACCGTAGCCAAAAATTTTATGAGTAGATGGTGCTTTCTCAAATATGTCTCCACATATCTGCCATATCATTCCACGATAATTTCCCCACTTATAGTTAAAGTTGAATATTGATAAATCCATTATATTCCCAATAACAATAAAAAGTACAAGGCAGATACCAACACCAACAAGAATATTGCAAATCACTTTTCTTCTATTTAACTGCTCAAGTCTGTCTTTATATTTTTTAGAAACATATCTAATAGCAAAACAAATTAATCCAAGGAGGACTCCAATACCTATCATAAGTGGCATATTGTCTAGAGCCTCTGATATACCTCCTCTTTTGTTATTATAATCCAGGTAATATCTATTTATAAGAACCTGGGCAAAAACTCCACAAAACATCATAACTATGGTATCAAAAAATGGTTTTACCTTCTTATCATTTATGGAAAAAAGGAATATAAGCAAGTAAGCTATAACCACACCTAAGAAACCACTGTCGCTATTTGCCACCATAAGAGTCATACCACCTACAGTCAATATGATGGCTGACAAAGCCTTATATATCTTATTATTAGAGAATATATATACACAGGCAAAAGCCGGTATACACATAGTGAGAAAGCTGGCAAATATATTTATGTTGCCGAAGGTTGATATGTATATATCATAGAGGTCCTTCCTTATATTGTCCCTGTATCCCATAAAATCATTGCCCATATGTTGGAATATGGCGATTATAAATGCATATAAAGCACTAACAAAAGGAACATATATAATAGATTTGTTGATTTTCTTTCCGGATGCAATGACAAGAAACACCACTGTAAGTATGATGTAGGTGAACATTCCCATATATCTTCCACCTAAACCATCCTTAAATCCCATCCTAGACATATCCTTATCTATGGACACCATATATGCAAATACATTTGCCATCATAAAGGCTTCCATCCAAAATTCCGGACGTGCGTAGAATTTCTTTCCCTCATCCACATTTATACTGGTGTTTTTATATCTGGCATTCAAAAACTCCTCTGCAATAAACACAACCAATGAAAGGGCTGTGTATATAATAGTTGTATACATGAAAAAGTAGTATCTAGTCACCGTTATATTAAAATATTGGTCAGTAGTTATAATTGGATACACTCCCAGCATAAGAAAAAGGTATATATACAGTAGTATGGATTGCATAGTGACACCTTTTCTATTCTCATCAAATAAATCCAATATATTAAATTGTTTTTTCACTTTTTTTGTTTTGCTGCTCATTATATACTCATCCTCATTAACAATCATCCATATTATAGATACTCAAAATACTCCAACAGCTTTTTGTAGGTATCCTGTGCCGCTCTGCACGTTTCTATTAAATATCCTTTTTCTGTCGTATATTGGTTTAAACCTCTTTTATAATATTCTTTGGATTTGTCTTCAATAATAAACGGTGGAATATTATACTTCAAGCACTCTTTAAACATAATTAGTCTGCCAACGCGTCCATTACCATCCTGAAATGGATGTATCCGTTCAAACTTATAGTGGAAATCAATAATATCTTCAAATGTTATATTGCTACTTTCTCTATAGCTTTTTAGCAATCCTTTAATCTCCGATGAAACTTTAGACGGATGTGTTGTCTCAATCAAATCCCCTATCATATTGGGACGTTTTTTATAGTCTCCAACAGCAAACCATTCTTTTTGACTATCTGTTGTTCCACTCTTTAACAATAAATGAATCTGTTTTATAATACTTTCCGATAGTTCTTTATCTGCCACTGACAGAATATAATCAAAACATTTGAAATGATTTACTGTTTCTATAATGTCATCAATTTTCTCATACCCTTCTGTTATTCCTATTGTTTGTGTTTCATAAATACTTCTTGTTTGGTCTTCAGTTAATCTACTGCCCTCCATATGATTAGAATTATATGCAAGCCTAACTTGTGTTTGGTGATATAACCCGCCTTTTAATTGCATTTCTTTTTCTTCTCTAAGTCTAAAAAGAACTGAATCCTCATCTATCTCTTTTTCATATGTTAAAATGGCGCCAGGCTGACAATCAAAATAATTGCACAAACTCTGAATTGTTGACATTGCAACCTCTTCATTTTTTGCAAGCTTAGCCATAGTAGCAGATGATATACCTATATCATTTTTTAGTTTTTCTTTTGTTATCTCTCTTTCTTCCATCATCAGAAATAATCTTTTATATGAAATCATACAAATTACCACCTTTCATGATACGTATATAGTATATCATGCACATTTACATATGTAAATATGACACCTTTAGTTTTCTAAAGTTTATGATTTCACAAAAAAAATCAGAATCCTTATACAATAAAGGATTCTGAGCACTTTCTTCAATGCGGGAGAAGGGACTTGAACCCTCACGACGTTACCATCACTAGATCCTTAGTCTAGCCTGTCTGCCAGTTCCAGCACTCCCGCAACTTATTAAGTTCGCATTAAGCTGTTCGCTCAACGCAAGTAATATATTAACAGTTTATGGATGGATTGTCAACAAGTTTTTTGAGTTTTTTTGTATATTTTTTTAGTTTATACTACAAGCCTCTCATAACATCATCAATCGATAAAATATCATTATTATTCAAACTACTTATATTATCATTTCCTTGAGATTTTGAGCTGTTGTTTTCCCACCATGAAAACCCATCCTTGCAAAGTGGAACCAGCATATATTCAAAGCCTTCTATAATAATTACATCCATATAGTTTAAATATATACTTTCTACTACCTCTGTCTGATTAACATATATGTATCCTTTTGAACTGTTGAAATTCAAATAGAACTGCTGTGTCTCCGTGTTAAAACCTATTACACACCCATTTACCGTTGTTTCATCAACATAGAGGTGATAGGCTCTACCATATGCATAACCAGATATGCCAACAAGCCATCCCACAACGATTTTATTTTCCTTGGACACATCATTCCCATCACTAATATCAGCGGTATTTTTTTTCATAATGTCCTCTGACTTTTTTTCAGTAATTTTTTTCTCCTGATAATACGCCACAGTCTCAGGCAAATCCCACTCTTTACTAATACCGCTTGCTTTATCGATTATATTAATCTCTTCTTTACAATGTGGGCACTCATTATACTTGTCCTTGTCAAAAAAATGCCCATTGTTACATTTTGCGATGTTCATATTTATCCTTTTCTCTTCTTAACGTTTTATCAAATTCTTTTACAACTTTAGTTCCACCATACTTTGATGCATCTACACCTATTTCACCACCAGCGAAAGTAACGTAATATATTGTTTCTTTTGTCAACCAATATAAAATTAACATAATTAATCCAATAACTACACCAATAACAGCCATTTCTTCCTCATTATCAAACAAACCAACTATCGCTGCAATAAATGCACCTATAGCTATAATCAATAAAATTAATTGTGACCTATATACAAACCCTGTACAAGTAATATCTTTAAGATCTACTGTCCATTCTTGATCTGTCTTCATAGCTTTTTTTGAATAGCATCTTCCCCTATAATAAAATCTTTTATCAGTCACAATGCCACTACCTCTAGAAAGACCTCCACCACGAATAACACTATCTATATAATCATTTCCTAAAGTTGCCTTTTGTACCTCACTCGGATCCACAAATACAGAGTTCACTTTTGAAAAAGTTGCAACTGTACCGTTTTTCTGTACTTTCTTATTATCTACTAGCTGTTTATCCTCTGCAAAAGTAATAACCACATTTTTATCCTTATTTTTTCTATCGGTTATGACTACTTCTGTAGTATTATTAACAATTCTCTCATTCACCTTATAACCTTCCACATAAATCCCGTTGGTACTATCAAGGTCTGTTATCTTCCATCCACCATTTTCCTTAAAAAAACAGCCATGTACTCTTGATACACTTTCAGAATTAATCACTATATCATTATCTTTACTTCTGCCAAAGCTAACAACATCCTTGCCGTAGGATTCTAAGTTAACCCTATATCCATCCATATTTCCTTCTTTTATCGTAATGTACATATTCATTCTCCTTAATTAATTCACAAAAAGATGCTTTCTTTTTTCAAAATACACATTGTTCGCGTGCACAAGCAAAAATAATATTGAAAAAGTAGCAACTGTCATAAGCAGATACTGTTCCAAAAAACGTTCAAAGTCGCTAGCCGCAGCGATAATATAAACAACCATATAAAAAGTAAGCATCACATATAAAAGAACTTTTAAATCTCTCGGAGCATCTACCTTAAAATGGGCTAATTGATGTCTTACATACAGAGAAAGGATACCGAACAAAATCAAACCAAATCCTAATAGAACACTTATCAGTTTAATCTGTTCTATCTTATCCCATTGTTTATCCACACCCATTTCACTACTCAAATCATCCAATAATGCAATTGTATCTTCATCCATATATTCTTGTCCTTCATATCTATGACTTGTATCTATAGTGAGTACTGATAAAAAGGATATTCCATAAAAAAACATAGCCAAGGCAAGTACAATAAGTCCAAACCATATAAGAAAATTATAATATCCCATGCCGAGGGGAACTACATACTGAACCATCGGTGGTTGCTGTGGTTGAACCTGATTGACATATGCGTTAGGAACAGCTGAATTTCTTAAAGCATCAGCTCTAAACCTAAATTCAACAAAATCATTCCCATTGCTACCACTTGCATATATCTTTACCGCATCTCCCGACGCTGGCACGAAATCATCAATTTTACCGTTGTTATATGTTATTCCGTTTGTACTGTCCAAATCCTTTATGTGCCATATACCATTTTCCAGATAAAAGCAACCGTGAACTCTTGAAACGGTACCAGATTTTAAAACTATATCACTTTCAGGATGTCTTCCAAAACTAACTACATCTTTTCCAAAGCTATCTAAATTAACCGTACGCAATTCCTCTTTACCGTCACGAACAACAACCTGCATATCATTCACCTCTTTATATTATGAATTCTTCTTTATTCCTCTTAATACAATTCCTGCGCCAATAGAAAATACCACCACGAATAACAACATAATTCCCCACGATTCAAACATATGAGTCTTAGTATACTCAAAGAAGGATTCTGCCTTATGCTCCATAAAGAATCCTTGTTCCTGCATCTTAAGTTGGAGAGAATTCAAATTTGCTGTTGTACCATATCCCTCCATAGACCATCTACACACTGCGAAATATGAAATTATTTCCGATGCATCTTTTAAGGTAAATATAAGTCCAGAAAATAGTATCTGTGGCATTAAAAGAATTGGTGCAACAGTCATTGCTCTATCTGCATTTGTAAAAAGAGAGGATACAAAAATACCCATAGCAGCTGCAGCCATAGATGTAAGTAATGTTGTGATAAGAAACTCAAGATATGAAGGCATCACAACACCCTTTTCCGGTGTGCCAATTAATAATGCAAAAGTTGTCACTATAAGAATGGACTGCACCAGACAAAGCAATCCCAAGACAGCAACTTTAGATAATATGTAGCTAACCAGATTAAGACCTGTCATATATTCTCTTTTTAATATATTTCGTTCTTTGCACACTTCCTGAATAGAACTTAAAATTCCTATCCAAAAGGCGGAACAGGACAAAGCAAATAGGAGGCTTTTTGTCATCTCATATTGCACAAACTCTTTTCCATTTGCCACAATAGATATAAGTACTGCCAAAAGAGGTGCCTGAACCATCAAAAGCAGCATCCTCTGTCTATCGTTCAACATAAGATGAATATATCTGTTGCTCAAAACTCCAAATTGCTTTATAAAGCCTCTTTTTGCTCCATTTCTATTTTTAGTGTTATCATAATTGTTAGAGTTACTTGAATTTTTCTTAGTAGCCAGATATTTTGCGTTCCATTTTCCTGTTTCCCTACTAAGCATATCGTAGATATCAACCACATCATCCACTTCAAAAAACTTAAGTGCCTCTCTGTAACTACCACAAAAACATATATTTCCGCCAAGTCCCATAAATACTATCTTGTCATAATCAGCCAGATTCAGCGTGCTATGAGTAACAAGTATTACCGTTTTTCCTGCCGCTGTCATTCCTTTTAATGTTCTAATAAGACTTCGCTCTGTGCCAGGGTCCAGCCCGGAGGCTGGTTCATCAAGGAAGAACAGATTAGGGTCTGTTAATAGTTCAACAGCTATACTAGCTCTTTTTCTCTGTCCTCCACTAAGACTTTTTACCAAAGCGTCCTTCCTGTGTGATAATTCAACTGTGTCAATTACTTTGTTAACTGTACTTTCTAAATCTTCCTCTGATACATCCTGTGGCAACCTCAATTTAGCTGAGTATTTTAACATATCATAAACAGTGAGATTATCATAAACAATGTCCTGTTGCGGAACATAACCTATAATATGTTTTAAGGCATCAAAATTGTGATACAAATCCACTCCGTTTACCATAACCTGGCCACTTGTAGGTCTGCTATATCCACTTATGCAATTCATAATTGTAGACTTTCCTGCACCTGAACCTCCTACAATAGCAACCAATTCACCTGGATTAATATCAAGAGATACATTATTACATATGACTAAATCTTTTTTCTTACCTACACGTTTAATTATATTTTTAGCTGATAAACCTATGCCTTTTCTTACCGCAACATATGTAAGCTTACCATCTTGAAATATAATCTTGCTGTTTGTAATAACGATTATATCTTTTTCGTTTAAAACCTGCTTTTTACTTACTCTCTTGCCATTAATAACAACTCCATTTGTACTGTTATCAATAAGTGTGTATTTATTTCCTTGTTTGGTAATTATGGCATGTCTACGGGAAACACTGACGTGATTTAAACATATATCACTACTTTCATCACGACCTATAGAAATAGTATTACCTTTAGAAAAATCTACACTACTCCACTTTTCTGTATGTTCCTTGTACGAAAAAACAATAAGAACTCCTGCCTCAGAATTTTTATTCTTACCAACTATTCTTACATACATACCATCCTTCATAGGCTGGTCATTTACCTTTTTTCCCACACATACCAGTCCATTTGTGCTATCAAAATCCTTTACATGTAATCTATTATTTAGCATATAAAAGCAACCATGAACCCTTGATGCATACTCAGAATCCAAAACAATATCGCAGTCACTTTGTCTTCCAAATGTAACTACCTCTTTTTTTACTTCTCCCAAACATATTTCATATGGTGGTTTATCCCCATCAAAAATAGTCAAATACATGTTTAAATCAAATTGTTTTTCCATACCAATTCCTCAATCTAGTTTTCCTTTTCCAAATCTTCCCAAGCAAATATTTCTCCACAGAATGGCACAAAATACAACTCGGTAGCACCAATCAAAAGCTTATCGTACGCTTTTAATTTTTCTGTATTCAACACAACTTCATCATTTACATAGAATAATTCTCTTGACTCTCCCGGCTGTGCTAAAAATTCTCTCTTGCGTGGCTCATACAATATAATTGCATGTTTATCTCTAGATACGCTCTTGTCATTTGCAAGAACAACATCCATATTATTTCCTCTTCCAATAAAGTTTCTTCCACTCTTTAATGCAAAATGTTTTCCGGCATCTTCACCACTTATACACACAAGCCAACCTACTACAGGCTCACATTTAACATTCTCTGGGCTCCATCTTATTGTCGCACTCTCATCTTCCATAACAGGAGCAGCCTGCTGATTATTAACACTCTTCACAAAATCGCTTAATGACTTTGACTGATTTGCTTCTGCACTAGGAATTGTAACAAATTCTTCAACAGCTGCTGTATTTGAATATGCCGCAGTTGCAGGAATAGTTACTCCCTGAGAATCATCTGCAGAATATCTAACTGTTGATTTCATATCATCATCTGCTGATGCTCCACCTCCCTGACAATGTGGACATGACCCAAACTTATCTACATCATAAAAATGACCCTTTTCACATCTTTTTAAATTCATTAATATTTCCTCCTTAATAAAAAATATATAATATACATTAGTGCTTAGAATATTGAAGTAGCACCAACGAAGTATTATCCTGAGCACTTTTTGTTCTCATCATAACAACGTCCGTAAGTCTCTTTGCAGCTCGCTCCATGTCTGGTTCCTCTAGCATTACTATTTCTCTTATTTCTTCATCAGAAAGCCTTTTATACAAACCGTCACTGCAAAGAAGAACTATATCGTCTTCCTGCATCTTAAATGGGGTTGCATTTATATCCATTAGATTCAAATTACCTATTCCAATATAGCTTACTAAGGCTTCTGCCTGACCCTCATCAGCCTTATACTCTTCCTCACTAATAAGACCATTTTCCAACTTATTATCCAAAATAAGACGATAATTGTGTTCTCTATTAACACCGATAATTTCTTCTCCCCTAATGATATATATTTTGCTATCACCAACCGAAAGCCAGTATAAGTCACTGTTTTCTACAACTACAGCAACAACTGTAGTACCGCCATTTAAGGGATTGCCATCCTCGTTCTTTAGCGCACTTACCGCTTCGTCCATTTTATATGCTTCCTCTCTAAAAAAATCCGGAATACATACATCAGGTTCTTTGTTAAAAAAATCTTCTGCTAAAATCTGAGCCGCTGTCTGACTGGCTATCTCACCGCCATTCATCCCACCCATTCCGTCACATACAATAGCTATGGTCTTACCATTTTCGTTATATCCAAACACAGTATCCTGTTGATTTTTTCTCGTGCCAAGGATGCTTGACACTCCCATGTTAATCTTCAATGCTACATCATCTGGAATACAACCTTCTAAGTCTATATCTTGTTCCATTCTAACAGTAACTATATCCTGTTGTTTTTTTGCCTCATCTGTCACTTCTAACACCTACCTTCATGAAGCACTCGCTTCCAAGACCTAATATAAAATCTGGTTTAAATGCATATATTTCTCCACGTTTTAATTTTTCTCCATTGACAAAGGTTCCATTAGTGGAACCATCCACCACATAAAATTTTTCACTAATGTCATCATAAAAAATTTCGCAATGTTTTTTACTAATGTGTTCATTATTGATAGGAATAGTAACCACACCTTGCAATCTACCAAATGATATAGTTGTATTAACTGGCAATGTATATTTTTTCCCAGCCAATATGCCCGACAAACCATCAATATACGGAACATACTCTCTATTTGTTACAACAGTATTATTCTCAAGCAATTTCATCTGGATTAAAAACTCATCTATAGTCTGAGTCCTGTCCTTATACCTTAATCTTAAGGCGGCATCAACCGCATCAGAAACATACTCTGGCACCCCAAATTCAGTAAGTGGTACATATCCATTGGAACCACATCTATCTAATGCATCAGGTACCTTCTTCCCCGACAGTACATAATAAACTGTACTTGCCAGTGAATACACATCGGTAAACGTACCTTGTTTTCCACTTGAAGAATATTGCTCTGGTGGTGCAAAACCTGGTTTTAAAACAACTGACAGATTCTCCCCATCATTTCTGATTAGATTTTTTGCATTACCGAAATCAATTAGCTTTATCTCCCCTTGAGTAGTCACAAATATGTTATCTGGGCTTATATCACGGTGAAAAATATTATAATTATGTACCTGAATTAATGCTTTTCCTACTTTTTCCACTACATCAGCTACTATATTGTATGGTAATTTTCCACCCTTTTGCTTTGTCAAGCTTCCCAAGGTAACCCCTTCTAGAAACTCCATTACAAAATAACAGGTTCCATTTTCCTGAAAAAAGTCATAAACAGACACTACTGCTCTTACTTTATTTAATCGTTGAAGAATTTCTGCCTCCTCTAAAAATCTATCCTTACCATGTTCAAAAAGTTGATTTTTTGAAGAAGATACAGGAGCTATTGTCTTACCGTCATCAAGTCTTATAACTATTCCCTTAGGCATAAACTCTTTTATAGCACATAATCTTTTTTCGTTTTTGTCATATGCTTTATATGTGGTTCCAAAGCCACCGGCTCCAATCACCTTTTCTATATTGTATCTACCAGCTAGCATAGTTCCTTCATTTAGTTCCACTGTGTTTTGGGTCATAAGTCATCACCACCTAACCACAATATCCAATGACCCTGCTGTAATCTTGTCTCCAGCTTCAAGTCGTCTTTTATGCTTCATCTTTACACCATTTAATACTGTTCCATTTGTTGTATCCAAATCCTGTACATAGAAGCTTTCACCATCAAACTCTATGGCAAAATGTTGCCTTGACATCATTGCATCATCAATATATATATCACACAAATCAGAACGACCAATTATAATACTACCATTAACCTTTGTTTCTATTTTCTTTATCATCTTTTCACCAGAATGAAGATATAATGTAATTGGCTGTCCCTTTTCCTGCTCTATGATTACATGTTGTTTAACATCTGTTTTAGATGCTAAAACTGCTTTATCATCAATTACAACAACACCTTTATTCTTCTTTATAACATGCAAAACTATAATAAGAATAATTACAATAATTAACACAAAAGCTAGTAATATAAGCCACCAGAAACGCTCAAGAAAGTTGATTTTTTCTTTATATTCTCTACCATCAAAATCCACTTCCATAGAATTGTTATCAAGAATATTCTTCTCCATGGAATTATCAGTTACATTTTCGATTGTTACTATGTAGTGTCCTTTGTAAAGAACATCTGTTGTACTTACAGTTGCCACATAATTCAAAGCATCATAAGATACATTTGCTACAATTATATTTGTATCCTCTTTACTAATAATATAAGCAGACACATTATCAGCACCTACAACCTGTTCACTAAATTTTATTTCAATTGTGTTATCATTTACCTTTGCAATTTCTGTAATCTGAGGATTAACTGTATCCTTAATATTTCTTGTCAACTTAACACTATATGGTTTATACTCATAATATTTTTCTACATCGTCCACATAAAATCCCATAGAAAATGTATGTGAATTGTAATCCTTTGTATTTGAATCTGACACAAACTCAGCCACATAAACAGAATTCAAATCATCTACTAAAAGATCAAGTTGTTCCGCCAAATCATCACTTTCAAAATATAATATGTCTCCACCAGATGCCCTTGAAATCTCCTCAAATTTCTGTGTGCTTTCTGCCTGACTGTAAGAATCATTTGGAACTAACAAGCCATAAAGAGCAACTCCCTCATCATATAAAGCATTTTCGGCTTCAGAAGAACTTGTACCCATTAGAGATTCATTAACTCCATCTGTAAAGGCGATAACCACATCACGATTATTTGGAAACTCTTCTCCAAAAGTTTCCCTTTCTTTTTTAATATCCTTAACCACCTGTAAAATTGCATCATCAAGATATGTATTGTTATTATCACACTGTAATTCACTAACAAATTCTTCTATTATATCCTTGTCTTCATAGGTAACGCTGTCTACTATACATTCTGTAATATCTCCCACTGTATATACTGTAATCGTATCCTTATCTGTCATGTGCTTATTTGCAAAAGTTATTATTTCTTCCTTAACGGCCTCAAAGCTATCGCTATCCATAGATGTAGAAATATCCACTAAAAAGAAATAATTTATACCCATATCTGTCTGTGCCCAGTTCTTTACATAACTAGTTTTTAATGTTTTACCATCCAATGTTGCAACCACGTTTTCTGCATCCAAAGAATAGCTACTATCATTCATATAAAAATAGGCTCTGACATTAGGCATTATCGCCTGAAGTTGCTCAATTCTCCCATCCTCCTCGTCTAAAGAAACCGTATTATAATCATCCCTAGGATTTGTTATTTCTTCTTCCTGATATACAATTTCTTCAGATGTAGTCGGTTCTTCCGGATGGGCATCTGAACCAGTAATTACCTCAGCATGGGCGTTATTTCCTGATAATAAAATACATCCTGCCATAAAGCTCATTAATATTTTTGTCTTGATTTTCCTGAATATCATATGTCTATTCTCCCTTATTGTCCCATATTCTGCCTTCTCTACAGAAAGGAATAAATTCAAATTCACTCTCGCCGATTCGCAAGATATCACCTACTTTTATCTTAAGTGACTTATCAAGTAACTCGCCATTCAAATATGTTAAAGTGCCAACTGAAGGCGAAGCATAAAATTCATTATGTTTTCCATCGTACACCAACATACAATGTGTATCCCTAGATATGTAACTATCTTCCATTACCACAATATCCATATCATGGCTCCTACCCAATCGATTAAATCCATGGTGTAACCTATAATCTCTTCCTTTTTCAGGACCATCTATACAAACTAACCAACCAGTAATATAATCATTTCCTTTTACGCTTGATATATATCCCACTGTTCGCACTTCATCTAAGTCACCTATGCCAATGCTATTATCTTTTCTTGCAATAGTTTCATAGAACTCATTCACATCCACATCATTCTTACGAACAGTTACCTGGTCATTAATAGAATTATCATGATTTTTAAAGTTCTTTATGCTGATACCGCAATGGGGACATTTGTCAAATCTTCCATTATCATAATAATGAATTCCTTGCTCACACCGAACAATTGCCATGATACCCTCCTTAAAACCACCATATGGGACTGCCTTTTTTTGACAGTCCCTATAGTTTACTTATTGTAATTTCAATGTAATATCATACTCTTTTCCATTGATGGTTGTTGTTATAGTAACTGAATTATCTTCCTCTGGTATCTTATTTACATCTTCTACCTCATCACACTCTGGATTTGTCATCTCCACATCAAGTAGCTCATCTACACTAAAATCCTCTGGAACATAATTTGATAAATTCATTTTCGCAACCTTTTCTATTATGTCACATAAGAGTTTCATCATCTCATTTTCAGTAGTTTCTTTTACATCCTCATTATCAACATAAATTACAGTTTCTGTATTTGAGCCCTCGTAATTGTAAACAACTTCCTGATTGTAAGTGTTATTTGTAGTATATGTATTTTCGCTGGCATCTACATTTGTAGTGCTATTATCCAGACTAACTTCTATAGAAACATTTTCAGCATCCTCTTCGCAGGCAACTTCTTCAGTAACTTCCTCTGTTGTTACTTCTTCTATTACCTCTTCTTCTGTTACTACTTCTTCTGTTACCTCTTCTTCAATAACTTCTTCTGTTGTTGCTTCTTCTGTTACTTCTTCTACAACTTCTTCTATAACTTCCTCAGTTGTTACCTCTTCTATTGTTTCTTCTTCAGTTACAGCCTCAACCAACTCATTGATTAAATCCTCATCTGTTGCTTCTTCAATGGCTGATTCGATTTCCTCATCTTCTTTGAGTTCAAGTAATATATCAGTATATAAGGTTACATTTCCACTCTTATCGTATACATATATATGTGTTGTATACTGTCCCAACTCATTATTATGATCTGAAGCATTTACTCTGAAAGTTGCAATATTACCATTTATCTGTCCAAAACTTTTTCCTGTAGGAACAAACCAATTCTTGTCCAAATCATCCTGATCGTTAGCTATTGTCCATGTTGGAAATGCCACATAATCGATACCGTACTCATCTTCCACCTTGCAAGTTATTGTGTATCCAGTTTCTGATATATCTGATATAACAATATCTGATAAAACAGGAGCTACATCATCAATCACATAATTTACAATTCCATAGCCAAGGATATATGAACTATCAAGGGAATATGTTCTTCTAATTACGCTATCACTGCTATTTCCTTCAATTGTATTCACATAATTTCCTGATACAGATTCAACTATACCTACATGTGATGCATCACCAAACATGATGTAATCACCTGACTTTGGTATATATGTTCCACGTACTCTATATAAGCCTCTTGCATTGAACCAATTCTTAATTGTTGGAACATATGCACTCTGTGGATAAGCATCTGTTGATACTTCTGCACTTCTCATGCACCACCATACAAAAGTTGCACACCATGGTTGACCATTTGCAATTCCTATGTCTCTTGCATACTTGTTATAATTTCCAGAACCACTATTTGCAGTAAAGTCATCTAAGTTGCTATAAGATGCTTTCTCATGGTATCCAACCTGTGATGAAGCAATGTTTACAGCATTCTTTGCTGTTCCTGCTGCCTTTGACTCAATCATACCAATCCCGCTTGTTGCCATAAGATTCACTGCCATAACAGCCACTAAAAATCTACTTACTACCTTCTTAAAACTATTTCTCTTTCTCATAAAAATTACCTCCTTTAAATGAACCATTGTTTCTTTGTTGAGTTAATTCTATAATGAAAAATAGTTAAATTGTTTAGATGGTAACTTTTGACACTATATATGTAATTTTTAGCCTAATGTTATCTCATTTTCACTATTTCCAAGCCACACTGTGCTTCCTGCAGTCACCCTAACATCTGCATCTTTTTTAAGTTTATACTTTTGATTAACCACTACTCCATTTGTGGAACAATCTCTTACGATATATTCATTTTTCTTTGCATCATATCTTATGGAGCAATGAACTCTACTTACCTTTTCTCCTTTTACCAAAACATCACATTGAGAAGCATCTCTTCCAAATACCAGCACCTGCTTGTCTTTAAGCTTAATTATTTTTCCAAGCAAATGACCTTTAGTTCCTATAACTGCTCCTGCCACCTCACTGTTCATAGCGATACTTCTTGTCACTGTAAATCCTGTATTTGTTGTCTGCATTACTTTTCACCTCTTTCAACAGATGTTTTGTTAAATGTATCTCTTACTTCATTGTAATATCTTCTACTTATTGGAATATCTATGTCCCCCATAGACACCGTTTCTTTAGTCATTCCAGTAATCTTTTTTGTGCGAATCATATAACTTTGATGGGTTCTTATAAATCCTCTCTCAGTCAGTACTGGCTCTATATCCGCCATCTTCGCATAAAAGCTCACATCTTCATTCGTCATATGCAAGGTAAGCTTTCGACCACTACTTTCAACATAGATAATCTGTGAAATCGGTAATTTTCTTGCCACATTATCCGATGTCACATTTATGCATTCCTCCGAATCCTGAATTTCTTGCAAATATCTTTTAGTTTCTATGCCAACATCTTCCATCAAATTGTTTTTTAAGATATAAGAAAATGCCTTGTAAAGATACCCCTTATATACATGTTCCGTAGAGTTAGTGACAAATATAATATCCACATCAAGCTTGTTGTTTCTTATGTAATCTGCCACTGCCATACCATCTATTGGTTCCATGTATATATCCAGATATAGCAAGTTACAACAAAACTTATCTTCCTTTATATCTGCAAGAAGCTTTTCTCCAGAAGAATACCTAAATATACGAATATCCTCATCAGCAAATAAAGACTTGGTGATTTCATCAGCTATTAAGTTAATATCTTGTTGATTGTCATCACAAATTCCTATGTTTAGCATGTTG
>JAGBBM010000133.1 GCA_017938485.1 Lachnospiraceae bacterium | reverse complement strand
TACCTTATGTACATATTGAAACAATCAGGTGAGGAATATGAAGATTGATATTGTAATACCATGGGTGGATGGAAATGATTCAGCTTGGTTAAAAGAAAAAAACGAATATAGTCCTGAAAAGGGAACAGATGATGGCATTAATCGATACAGAGATTGGGATTTACTCAAGTACTGGTTTAGAGGTATAGAGAAACATATGCCTTGGGTGGATAAGATACATTTTATTACCTGGGGACATACTCCAGAATGGTTAAAAACGGATAATCCTAAGCTTCACATCGTAAATCATAAGGATTATATGCCAAGTGAGTATTTACCAGTGTTTAGTTCTCACCCAATAGAGCTTAATATGCATAGAATTGAGGGTTTATCGGAACAGTTTATATATTTTAATGATGATATGTACATTGTGGGCGATGTAAGAAAAGAGGATTTTTTTGTTAATGACTTGCCTGTGGATAATGTAGCGGAAGTTCCCCTTAGGTTTAATCCTGGTGGAATAGACTCAATCATAGGCAACAATATGATGATTATTAACAAGCATTTTGATAAGAGCAAGGTTATAAAGGAACAAAAAAAGAAGTGGTTTTCTCTAAAAACTCTTAAGTCTACCATGAAGAATATATATATGAAGCCTATAAAAGGTTTTTCTGCATTTATAAATCCTCATTTGCCACAGCCGTTTTTGAAATCAACTATTGTGGAAGTATGGGATAAAGAAAAAGAGCTTTTAGAAGAGACATCCTCTCATAGATTCAGAAGCAATGAGGATGTCAGCCAGTGGCTTTTTAGATATTGGCAGTTTGTTACAGGTAGATTCGTACAAGGGAAGGGACCTAAGGGAAGATTCTTTGCTATTGGTAAGGATGATGCTCTTATTGAAAAAGCTTTCCGTGAAAAAAAATATCAGATGATATGTCTTAGCGATGATGACGTAAAGCTTGACTTTAATGAGGAAAAGGAATATCTTAAACTTTTGTTTGAGTCAATTTTTCCTGATAAGTCGGAATTTGAAATGTAAATTATTATAGGATGACTATTTCATCTACATTTAGGAAAATATGAAAAAATATCAGATTAAAGAAGTAAAAGAAATATATAATCATGCTGGAAGCAAGGCGGTGGAAGATGTTTGTTCTTTCGCAAAAGAAGCCGGGTATGAACCTCTTTATATTAGACAGAGAACAGAGGATACAGGTAAAGTTACACTGATAAGAAATCAGTGGGGATTTTTTTGTGATTGGTTTAAAGCTCTTTCTGGGATGGAGAAGAATTCTATTTTGCTTTTGCAAAATCCTTTTAAGAGAAAACATTTAGGAAGGTTCACTCTCCTAAAGATTTTTAAGAAGCTTAAGAAGCTTACTATCATATCCATTATTCATGATGTGGAGGAGTTAAGACTATCGTATTATCGCAAATTTTCCACAAAAGAGTTTGACTTTATGCAAAGTAATTCAGATTACTTTATAGTCCACAATGGAATTATGAAGAAGTATTTTTTGGATAGAGGCTTCAAGGAGGAAAGCCTTGTGGAACTTGGAATATTTGATTATGGATTGCCAGCTAAAGGTGAAAGCAGAGCAATAGATAAAAAGGCAGATGTAGTTATTGCAGGTAATCTTGAACCAAGGAAATGCCCGTATATATATAAGCTTTTTGATATTAAGAATAAGTTTACGCTTAATCTATATGGTCCGGATTATGATGAAAAAAATAAATCCGATTTTGTGAGCTATCAGGGTTCATATTCAGCAGAGGAAGTACCATACATCTTAAACGGTAGGTTTGGCCTTATATGGGACGGAGATAATATATACAAGTGTACAGGAGAGACAGGAAATTATCTTCAGTACAATAATCCCCATAAGACTTCCCTTTATCTAGTGTCAGGAATACCAGTAATTATATGGGATAAGGCTGCACTTTCAAGTTTTGTGAAGGAAAACAATTTGGGCATCACCATAAGTAGTCTTGAAGAAATCAGTGAAAAGATTAATACTTTATCTGAGGAAGATTATGATAAGATGCTTGAAAATGTAAAGGTTATGGCTGATAAGCTTAAAACGGGTTACCACACAAAACAAGCCCTTGCTTGTTGTGAAGATAAAATAGAAACAAAGTTAGTCTAATAAGACAAAGGAGAATAGATATGCATAAAAGAAAAACCGGTAGAAGTAAACATATCGATTTTATATTGCTGGACATATTATGTGTTGAGTTATCCTTCATTCTTGCATACTTTATTAGAATGAAGATGAGTGTTATAAGTGCAAGTGAGGCTTATGATATAGTGAATGTCCTTTTGTTGCTTATGCATTTTTGTGTAGTGTTCTGGACAGAGTGCTATTCAGGAATTATAAGAAGAGGATATTTTAAAGAACTAAAACAGGTTATAAAACATAATTGTTTTATACTTGGAGGAGTTTTGATTATACTTTTTTGCCTTAAAGAGTCAGAGACGTATTCTCGTATGGTGATAGGACTTTTCTTTGTAATTGATATAGTTTTAATGTTTGTGTTTAGGACTATATTGAAGAAAATTATTTTTAGAAGAAATAGAAAAGCTAAACACAGTAGCAAGGTAATTATTGCTACTAACAAAGCTAGTGCAGAAGCAATTGTAAAAAGATTTGCACAGTGCGAGTATGAGAAAATTACTGTTAAAGGTCTCTTTATCTTAGATGAGGATATGAAGGATGAGGAAATAGCTGGTGAAATGGTTTTAGGTGGAAAGGATGACATGTTTGAATTCGTCAGAACTAGAACTATAGACAGAGTATTTCTTGATTATTCAGGGGCAGATATGCGTGATATAATTGATAAGCTCCTTGTAATGGGTGTTACAACTCACGTCAGCATAAATACTTTCCTTGATGGAGCGCCAAATCTTGTGGTGGAGCATGTAAATGATTATACAGTAATTACTACAAGTATTAATCTTATGTCCTTTAAGCAGAAGGTAATTAAGAGAGCTATAGATATACTTTGCTCTATACCAGGACTTCTTGTTACATTACTACTTACAATCATATTAGGGCCAATTATCTACATTCAATCACCTGGACCAATATTCTTTAAACAGACTCGTGTAGGAAGAAATGGACGTAAATTTAAAATGTACAAATTCCGTTCCATGTATATGGATGCGGAAGAACGCAAAAAAGAGCTTATGGCTCAGAATAAGATGAGTGGTCTTATGTTTAAGATGGACAATGACCCTCGTATAACACCTATAGGAAAATTCATTCGTAAGACAAGCTTAGACGAATTTCCACAGTTTATCAATATATTTAAAGGTGATATGAGTATGGTGGGAACAAGACCACCAACACTTGATGAATATGAGTTATATGAGATGCATCACAAGAGTAGGCTTGCTATAAAACCAGGCCTCACTGGCATGTGGCAGTCTTCTGGAAGAAGTGATATAACAGATTTTGAGGAAGTTGTAAGACTAGACAATGAGTACATCAGAAACTACAGTTTGGGTCTTGATATAAAGATAATATTTAAGACACTTTGGTCTGTTGTCAGTCGTAAGGGATCAGTTTAATTTGGAAGAGAAAAATGACAAGAATTAAAAAAATATTTACCATCCTAACTGTGCTTTGGATGGCGGTTATATTTGCATATTCGGCTCAACCGGGAGATGAATCCGGAGAAACCAGTATCTGGGCAGGTATGATGTTTGGCAAGATATTTGTCCCTGATTTTGAGGATTGGTCAGAAGAAGAACAGGTTGAGTTTGCAGAAAAGATAGACAATCCTGTAAGAAAGGCGGCACATTTTACAGAGTACACTATACTAGGATTTCTTATTGCAGTGGCGTATGTAGATAATGATAAAAAAAGGTACAAGAAGTTTCTTGTACCTTGGTTATTTGGAAGTATGTATGCGGCTACAGATGAGTTCCATCAAAGATTTGTGCCGGGAAGAAATGGAAACATATTAGATGTTATGTTAGATAGTTCAGGTGTAGCTTTTGGTGTGTGTCTAGTTTTGCTTATGGTAAGCATTGGTTTACGATGTAAAGCAAAGTCAGGTGAAGCGGATAGTACAGGTAGAAAAAGTACTTGAGCCCCGGACCTTTTTTATCGTTATAAAGTAGGATAGGGATTAGGGCAATAAGTGCATAAAGTTCCGTCTTGTTTCCCATAAGTAAAATAGTTGTTGTAAGTCCTAAACATAAAAGTATAGGTTTTTTTCTAAAAACATAAAATAGCAAAATAAATATGACGCCTAGTGCACCGTAATCAGTATGGAGAAATTCTGCTACCAAGGCTGCAATAAAAGCAATGACTGCGCCAGGAGCCAAAGTAGAAATACCGGGAATTTCTTCATTTTTATATTTTTGGTAGTAGAAATCCAAAAATGCAACAGCAAAGAGTCCGAGGAAAAGAGTAAAGTACACATTTATGTCGCCACCCTTAAGAAAAGGTCTCTGGTATAGAACTAGTGAAAATGGTATCTGGGAAATAAGGGCAAATACAAAAAGACGTATTGCATACTTTATTACATTTCTTGTGTGAAAGAAACCTTCCACAATCAAAAAACAAAATATAGGAAATGCCACCCTACCTACACTCCTCATGATTTCGTAGGTTTCTAATTTCATATTGCCACTTAGATAATATACATCCTTGTAGTCGATGTATACGATGCCAAATGCCACCGCAAAATGGTCTATGGTCATGGTAATGATTGCAATTATTTTTAACCAGAATGTACTAAAGCCAAACTTTGTTACTTTATTTTCAGTCATAAAAATCTCCCAAATCTAATTTGTGTAAAATTATATCCCCATACTAAAGCAAATATTACCTAAAAGCAAGAAATTTATTGACAAGAAAAAATATATAGAGTATTGTAAAAAAAGATATCTCTCTTATTAAGAGTGGTGGAGTCATAAGGGACATTGAAGCCACGGCAACCCCGTACTTTGCGGAAGGTGCCGACCCAAGCGATGTGTGTATCATCGAGCAATAAGAGGATTTGGGTATAAGACTTTCAAATCCGGTTATTGCAACCGGATTTTCTTTTTCTTAAATTATAACAGAGAGATTATAAACTACTACCGATATATCGGAGATACTATGGAGGAATATACTATGGAGAAATTACTTTTTACATCAGAGTCAGTTACTGAAGGACATCCTGATAAAATCTGTGACCAGATTTCAGATGCTATTTTGGATGCAATTTTAGAGCAGGATCCTATGAGCCGAGTTGCTTGTGAGACTGCTTGTACTACAGGTCTTGTACTTGTTATGGGAGAGATTACAACAAAGGCTCAGATTGATATTCAGAGCATTGTAAGAGAAACAGTTAGAGAGATTGGATATGACAGAGCAAAGTATGGTTTTGACTGTGATACTTGTGGCGTCATTACAGCTTTAGATAAGCAAAGTGCAGATATTGCTATGGGTGTTGATAAAGCTCTTGAGGCTAAAGAGAATTCTATGAGCGAGGCTGAGATAGAAGCTATAGGTGCTGGAGATCAGGGTATGATGTTTGGCTATGCTTGTAATGAAACTCCAGAGCTTATGCCTTACCCTATATCTCTTGCCCACAAGCTTGCATTAAAGCTCACAGAGGTTCGTAAAAATGGAACCCTTACTTACCTTAGACCGGATGGAAAGACTCAGGTATCTGTTGAATATGATGAGGCAGGGAATCCAAAGAGACTTGATGCGGTTGTTCTTTCTACTCAGCATGGGGAAGAGGTTACTCAGGAACAGATTCATGCAGACATTAAGAAATATGTATTTGAACCAATTTTACCTAAGGAAATGGTAGATGAAAATACAAAGTTTTATATTAACCCAACAGGAAGATTTGTAATAGGTGGTCCTAATGGTGATAGTGGTCTTACAGGTCGTAAGATTATTGTAGATACCTATGGTGGATATGCTCGTCACGGTGGTGGAGCATTTTCTGGTAAGGACTGCACTAAGGTTGACCGTTCTGCGGCTTATGCTGCAAGATATGTGGCAAAGAATATTGTAGCAGCAGGTCTTGCGGACAAATGTGAGATTCAGCTTTCCTACGCTATAGGTGTGGCTCGTCCAACATCAATTATGGTAGATACATTTGGAACAGGTAAGCTTAGTGATGATATGCTTGTTGAGATAATTAGAGAAAACTTTGACCTTCGTCCAGCAGGAATTATCAAGATGCTTGATTTGAGAAGACCAATATATAAGCAGACAGCGGCATATGGACATTTTGGAAGAACTGACGTAGAACTTCCATGGGAGAAGATAGATGTGGCTGATAAGCTTAAGACATATTTATAGCATATAAATCAATTAAGAAAGGAAAGATAATTATGAAGAACATGCTTAATTTTAAGAACTTCTCAGCTGAGGAGTTAAACGATATACTTGCCCTTGCTCAGGATATGAAGAAAAACCCTGAAAAGTACAGCGAGGCTCTTAAGGGAAAGAAGTTATACACTTTGTTTGAGAAGACTTCAACAAGAACATTTCTCTCATTCACAACAGGTATAACAGAGCTC
>JAGBBM010000132.1 GCA_017938485.1 Lachnospiraceae bacterium | reverse complement strand
CTACTTCTTGGGCGGATACAGGAATAACAGGAACTAACTTAGCTACTGGTACTTATGCAGTTCAAATGCTTGTAAATGACGGAACTAACACTTCTCAATATAACGAACACTATTCGGGAATAATGTCTTGGTTTGCTGATACTACAAACTCAACAGATGCAGATGAAATATTACTTCATAAAGCAGGTCATGCATCAAACGGTAGACATGTGTATCTTAGAACTATAAGAACAGCGAGTTCCGGAAGATTAAAGTTACAAATATCTACTACTAATGCTTTTACAGCAGCTTCAAGTATAACGTTTAAATTCAAGAAACTTATATAATAAGCTAACAATCAAAAAGTCACTTCATAAAGTGACTTTTTGATTATATCTGACTATAAAAAACGATAGTAAGTAGTAATATAACTGCGAACAAAAACTTATATGAAACACACAAAAAAGGAAGGAGATTAAGCTATGTTTTTAAAAGACAAAAATAACTTTGCTGTAGGCAGTGCTGATAAACTAATTACAGCTCGTACAATTAATGGAACATCTTTCAACGGTACAGCAAATATTACAACAGCCAACTGGGGTACTGCAAGAACTCTTACTATAGGTAAAACAGGAAAGAGTGTTAATGGTTCTGGTAATGTTTCATGGTCATTATCTGAAATAGGTGCATTTTCATCAGGTGGTGGAGACGTAGGAGGAAATATTCATCTAACTCCAAACAATGCAGGTATCACTGGAGTTTGTGGTGGAGGTACTGATAGATGGTCTATAATTGGTGGTGGAGCAGACGACAATGGTTATCTTGAAATAAACACAAAAGATAATGGTAATGAGCCTATATATGCTAGACAATATGATGCTAATGGACTTGTTAGAACTGCTAGTATTTTGGATGGTCAAGGTAATTCTGGCTTCCCTGGAATGGTTAGAGCACCTAGATTTGCAATATCAGGAAGTCTAGGAGGAGACAATAATTCTATATATCAAGGTTCAGGAGATGCAGCTGATTGGAATAAACACAATTTAGTTATAAGGTCTCATTGGGGTATTGGATTCCATGACTATAGTGATGCATGTAGAATAGTCTTTGATACTAGAAATGGTAATATAAATACAAGAGGTCTTTTATATTCAGAAGGCGGTATAAGTTGTACTGCATGGGGACATTTTAATGGTTCAATAAGTGTAGATGGTGGAGCAACTATTGGGTCGCATACTTATATAAATGCTATGTCTGTAAGTGACAAGATAACTGGAGAAACTAAATTCTCAAAAGACGGTGCTTGGTATGACCCATGGAGTGGTGTTGGTTGTGCTATCAAAACTCATGGTCATATAGCAGCTACGGGTATCGTAAGAGCTACTGACCGTATGGAAATAAATGGATGTGCAATTTCAATACAATCATCTGCTCCTAGTTGTGGTGGAGTATGGATTCAGATATAATAGATAATAAGAGGGCTTTTAATAGCTCTCCTTTATATAACAATCTTGATTATTAAGCATAAAAGGAGGAAAAAATAAATGGCAGTTTATACGAAAAAATGGAATGGGTCTGCTTGGGTTACTGCACCTGTTAAGAAGTGGAATGGGTCAGCTTGGGTAGACGCAAAAGTAAGTAAGTGGAACGGGTCTACTTGGGTTCAGTTATATCCAGAGACTTCTGTTACAAGAAGCCAAACTGTATCTTCAAGTACATTTAACACTTGGAGGGGTTCAAAATGGTTAAATACAGGAACAGCAAGACAAGGTGAATATAGTTCATATGGTGCTTGTGCAGGATATTTAGGAATTAATGCAGGAAACTTCACAGGCTCAGGAAATATTACTGCTATAAATTCAGCAAGTTTCTCGGGAACAAGAGGGGCAGCAGGATATTACAACAACAACCAAACATTATACTTCTATAGAAGTAATGTTGCTCCAAGTACTTCTGCAGCAAATACTTGGACTGGTCAATTTACAGGTACAACTGGTGGGCCAGGTTCAGGTAAAACTATGTCTAACAGAGCTATATCTGTAAACGCTGAAACTAAAAACTGGGCAAATAAGGTTAACTCTAAACCATATTTATATATATACGCAACAGGAACATCAAACTACGCCGACGTACAAACTACTTTCTCTGTAACTTTAAATTATACTTATGCAGCTAGAATGGTTACGTTTGAAGCTAAAGATGCTGTAGCATTAAACGTGAGTCCTTATACGTATAGAGAGGTAACAGGAAGAAATCCTTACTGTTCTATGGTAATATATGAGGGCGAAGAGAATATGACTCTAGAAGAAATAATAAGAAGAAGAGAAAATGGAGTGGTTGAAGCTATTAATAGTAATGATGTAATAGATGCACCAGAAACGACACCTTGGACAAGAGAGTATGAGATATTCAAAGATGAAAACGCTAAAGACAAATCTCTTATTAAATCTAAACACAAGATAAAGATAGAAGTGTTTAATATGGATATGGATGATGAAGCTCAATTCTCTTTAGATGGTGTAGAATGGTTCACTCTAATGGGAGAGAACCCAGAAGACAATTATCTATATGGTGATTTACCATTAGGTTTTAATGAGT
>JAGBBM010000131.1 GCA_017938485.1 Lachnospiraceae bacterium | reverse complement strand
GTATGTTTTCTTTGAAGCTCATCGAGAGGTTATATTAGATGGTGACTATTATGAGAATTTGATAGTTTCCGTGGAGGATGAGTATATTGATAAATATCCTGATGAAAAGGGAAATTTGAAGATTTATGCAAAAGAATTAGGATTCGTTTATGATAGCGAACAGGAGCGTTATACTATTATAGATATATATATGATTGATTTGTGTAGAGAACAAATTTCAAGTACGTGGTGCTGGCGAGCTCTGGGAGTATCCATTATAGTGGGACCTATAATTCTGATAGCTGGCTTGGTGTGGTTAATTGGGCTTATAGTACATAAGAAAAGAAACAAAATTGAAGCGTAGAAACTATACACCGATTTAAGAAGATAGAGGAGTAATTATGGCAGACATAATAGTAGTAGAAGATAATGAGGAAATAGGTGGTCTTTTGCAGGACTTCCTCATAGCTGAAGGATATGATGTATACTTGGCGGTAACAGGAGAAGAGGCTCTAGATGTCTATAAAGCTGACGGAGCTAAGCTTTTTATCCTTGATATAATGCTTCCGGGCATAGATGGTTTTGCGGTCTGTAGGAAAATTAGGGAAAAGGATAATACTCCTATTATCATAGTTAGTGCCAAGGATGCTAAGGAAGATAAGCTAAATGGTATTATGCTTGGGGCTGATGATTATATAGAAAAACCTTACGATATAGATATACTCATTGCGAAAATTAAGGGGATATTTGCAAGGAGATATTCTACAGAAGAAGTATCATGTGGAGATATAAAGCTAGATAAGGTAAGTCGTAAGGTAACCAAGGATGGCAAGGAGATTTCTCTTAATTTGAAAGAGTTTGCTTTGTTACTTTACCTTATGGAGAATAAGGATAAGGTTATATATAAGGACGAGCTTTTCAATAAGATATGGGGCTTTGACAGTGATAGTGAGCCACAAACTCTTACAGTACATATAAAGTGGCTCAGAGAGAAGCTGGAAGATGATCCTAAAAAGCCGGAACATATACAGACAGTATGGGGCGTTGGGTATAAATTTTGCTAAAATGTAATTTATGAAGACTGGATATAGAAGGGTGGTTAATATGATTATAGATATATCACAAGAAGTATTTTCCTGTGTGGTTTTCCCAGGGGATCCTTCTCCTATTATGGAAAGAAAAAATGCCATAAAAGATGGAGATGTTTGTAATTTGACAGCTTTTTCTATGTGTGCACATAATGGAACTCATGTTGATGCTCCTTATCATTTTATTGATGAGGGAAAGACTATTGATAAAGTAAGCCTAGAATCATTTGTGGGAGATTGTTATGTGGCACGTCATATCGGAGATGTTACCGAGGAGGATGCAAGAGATATACTTGCTAGGGCTAAAGAGGAAGGTGCGGCGGAACGCATATTGATTGCGGGGGAAGCAACTGTTACAGCTGATGCAGCAAAGGTATTTGCAGAGGCAAAAATAAAGCTTATAGGAAATGAGAGTCAAACTGTAGGACCAGAAAATGCCCCAAAGGAAGTTCATTTGATTTTGCTTGGGGAAGGTGTTGTTTTACTGGAGGGCATTGTATTAAAAGACGTATCGGAAGGTAAGTATTTTTTAAGTGCGGCACCACTTAATTTGGCAGGATGTGACGGTGCACCTTGTAGGGCTATTTTAATTAGGTAATACATAGTAGGGAAAAATATATGAAGAGATTTGACTGTGTATTTATTACTGCTATTGTAGTATTTTTACTAGCGATAGTTGGTGTAAATATATTTATTTCAAACAAAAATTTTGGCTCTAACAATAAAGAATATAGAGTTGATATAAATAGAATAGAAAAGGCAATTGATTCTTATGAGAAAGAAAAGGGTTATGCGCCTAATAACCTTGAGGACTTATGCGATGGGGAAGGAGTAACGAGCTATGAGCATATATTAACTCTTGAGGCTATAGCTTTGTCTGAGGGATATGGAGCTCTTTCTGAGCTTGTGAAAAATGAAGATGACAGTTATCAGGTTATAGTTACTGATGATTATTTTTATAAGGTTACGTATAGAAGTGATTTAAATAGTAACAAAAACTTTCTTTTGTATCTTAATTTAATTCTAGGACTTGTGTTTGTAGCTGTAGTATTGGCGTATTTTTATCTTAGAAATAATATTTTAAAGCCTTTTAATGAGTTTACAAGTCTTCCTTATGAGCTTGCTAAGGGTAATTTAAATAAACCTCTAGAGGAGTCAAAAAATAAGTATTTTGGCAAATTTATCTGGGGGATGAATATGCTTAGGGAGAATTTAGAGGAGTCAAAGGCTAAGGAACTTGAAGCGGTTAAGGAGAAAAAGGTATTGCTTTTATCCCTTTCTCATGACATAAAAACTCCTCTTAATGCTATTTCTCTCTATGCCAAGGCAATAAGCAAAAACCTTTATAAGGATGAGGAAAGAAAAAAGGAAGTGGCCTTAAGCATCAATGATAAGGTCTACGAGATTGAAAAATATATGTCTGACATAGTTAAGGCATCAAGCGAAGAATTTCTTACCTTTGAAGTGGAAAATACGGAGGTTTATGTAGGGGATGTATTAGAATTTATAGGGTGCTACTATAAGGATAAGACATCTATAAATAGTATTGATTTTAAAATTGGTAAGTACAGCAACTGTCTTATATATGGAGATAAGGACAGAATAATTGAGGTTATCCAAAATATTATTGAAAATGCTATTAAATATGGTGATGGCAGAAGAATATGGATTGATGCTCAAAAAGAAGATGACGAATATGTTATAAGTCTTTGTAATACAGGTTGTAATATGCCGGATGATGAGCTTGCCCATATATTTGACAGTTTCTTCAGAGGAACCAATGTTGGTAATAAAAACGGAAGTGGCTTGGGACTTTATATTTGTAGAGAACTTATGCATCTTATGGAGGGAGAGATTCTTGCAAATATAATTACTGAACCAGATGAAAGGATTATGGAAATAAAGGTTATACTAAAGGTAGTACATTAGTACTATAAGAGGCTTATAAAATTATGAATAATCAATCAGAGAATATACCTAACAAAAAAAGGAGAGTTGTGAGGATAATACTAGTTATCCTTGCACTCATTTTTTGCGGTTTTGTGGGTTATATTATGGTTAGATTTGCCATGAATAAGGAGTATTTCCAAGGGTGGATGGAAGAACATGGCATACTTGGAAGATTTGCTTATTGTTTAATGGTTATTTTTCAGGTGGTAGTTGCCTTAGTTCCAGGGGAACCTCTTGAAATTGCAGGAGGATATGCCTTTGGAGTATGGCAGGGTACTATTTTGTATCTGCTTAGTGCCACTATAGGTGGTATGCTTGTGTTCCTACTGGTTAGAAAATACGGAACTAATCTGGTAGAGACAATTTTTTCTAAGGAAGATGTAAAAGGTCTTGGCTTTCTTAAAGCTACGAGAAAGATAGACAGGAAAAAGAAGGAAGCCTTGCTTATTGTTTTGTTTATATTACCAGGGACACCAAAGGATCTTATTTGTTACTTTGCAGGGCTAACCACCATAAGTACAAAACTATGGTTTGTTGTTTGTTCTTTAGGTAGGCTGCCTTCGTTGCTTACCTCTACCTTAGGTGGAGAAGCTTTGGAGACGGAAAATTATAAGGTCGCTATTATTGCATTTGTAATAGCTTTATTGATAAGTTTAGGAGGCCTTTTGTTATACAAAAAAATTCATCAAAAAAATACTGATAAAGAAAAAAAAAAAAATGAAACCGAAGAATAAGAATCAAAGTGGGGGATTGTCTATGAGCATAATTAGTGAACAGGTAAGAAAAAACTTTAAAGAAAATGATGATATAAGAGATGCGGGCCTTGTGACACCATCGGGGGTTGTAAGGTATAATGATATAGTGTACGGTAGCGACAGATACTGGCAAAAACTGGATGTGTATAGACCAACAGGCACAAAAGAACACCTTCCTGTTATTATCAGTGTTCATGGTGGAGCATGGATGTACGGTGATAAAGAAAGGTATCAGTACTATTGCATGGAACTGGCAAAAGAGGGATTTGCGGTGATTAACTTTACTTATAGATTAGCTCCGGAATATAAGTTTCCTGCTCCATTGGAAGACACGGCTCTTGTGATTGATTGGATGGTTGAAAATAGTATCCAATATGGTTTTGATTTGAAAAATGTATTTGCCTTAGGTGATTCTGCGGGAGCACATATTCTTGCAAAATATATATTGTTAATTACAAATAATTATTTTAAAGATATTTTATATGCAAAGTATGGTGTGAAAGTTAAATACAATATATGTACATTACCTCAATTAAGGGTAAGGTCTGATGTAGATGCCTGCATAAAGGCGGTGGCTCTTAACTGTGGAGTTTATCGCTTGAACGAAAGGGACCTTGAATGCTACATTCCTGAGTATATGCCGAAAGGTGGAAACGAGGAAGAACTAAAGATTATGGATATTCCAAGTTTTGTCACAGAGGATTTTCCGCCTACATATCTGATGACTGGCTCAGAGGACTTTCTTAAAAGACAACCTATATATATGGCAGAGGTATTTACCCAAAAGAATGTACC
>JAGBBM010000001.1 GCA_017938485.1 Lachnospiraceae bacterium | reverse complement strand
ATGTCGGAGAAAATGGAAACAGGAAATGATATGATAAAGGGTATATTGTTTCCTGTGTTTTCATTGAACGAAGAACAGGAGGTGGTTTATTATGTTCAGGATGATCTGGGGGAGGATGAGGTTGAACCGGTACAGGATATAATTACCCAAGAACCCACCACAGAAAACACTACAACAGAGGATAGCGAGGTGGCTATGACTATAGGTACTCCTTATGAAACGGGAATTACCTACGCTATGGAGGATTTGATGGATTTTGAATTTTTGGTGTCAAATTGTTACATAGTTACCAGTTCCACCAGCGTAAACCCTGAGGAGCTTGATGCAAATGTTCTTCTTAATATGGATTTGAGTGTGGATACAAGCAGTGATGATTACAAGGTACTGATTTATCATACTCATGGAAGTGAGACCTATTTAGATAGCAGGGAGGGTGTTACTGAAGATACAGTTATAGGTGTGGGGGACGAACTTGCCAGCATACTAGAGGAGGATTATGGTATAAAGGTTTACCACGATACCAATGTCTATGATATGGTGGATGGAAAATTAGACAGGAGTTACGCCTATGATTTGTCCGGGGCCGCTGTGGATGAAATCCTTGCAAAATATCCCTCCATCGAAGTGGTTATTGATTTACATAGAGACGGTGTAAATGGGGATGTACATCTAGTTACAGATGTGGATGGCAGACCTACTGCCAAGATTATGTTTGTAAATGGAGTAAGCAGATTAAATGTAAACGGAGAGATAGAGGAACTTAATAATCCTAATAAAATAGGCAATTTGGCCTTCAGTCTGCAGATGCTTTTAGAGGGAAAAAGACTTTATGGGGATTTTATGAGAAATATATATGTGACGGGGTATTGTTACAATCTAGACAGACTTCCAAGAGCAGCACTTGTGGAGGTTGGGGCTCAGACTAATACAGTGGAAGAGGCTAAAAATGCTATGATACCACTTGCGGCAATCATATATAGTGTTTTGAGTGAAAAATAGATTGTCACGACTTAAAATATTATGATATACTTTATATAAATATGTGTACATTAGTGAGGAAAATGAAATGGCCCATTTAGACCAGAAGAAAATTAGAAATTTTTGTATTATAGCTCATATCGATCATGGCAAGTCAACTCTTGCTGATCGTATTATAGAAAAGACAGGACTTCTTACTAGCAGAGAGATGCAGAATCAGGTCCTTGATAATATGGAACTCGAGCGTGAGAGAGGTATTACAATCAAGGCTCAGTCTGTTCGTATAGTATATAAGGCCAAGGATGGTGAAGAATATATATTTAATCTCATAGATACACCAGGGCATGTAGACTTTAACTATGAGGTTTCTCGTAGCCTTGCTGCCTGTGAGGGAGCCATACTTGTAGTGGATGCAGCGCAGGGTATTGAGGCTCAGACCTTGGCTAATGTTTATCTTGCGGTAGACCATAATTTGGATGTTATGCCAGTTATCAATAAGATAGACCTTCCATCTGCGGACCCAGAGAGAGTTATCAATGAGATAGAGGATATTATCGGTATTGAGGCAGCGGATGCCCCTCTTATATCTGCTAAGAATGGTATCAATATCGAAGAGGTATTGGAACAGATAGTCACTAAGATACCAGCCCCAGATGGTGACCCAGAGGCACCTCTTAAGGCTCTTATCTTTGATAGTTTATATGATTCCTACAAGGGTGTTATTATATTCTGTAGATTGTTTGATGGTACAGTAAAAAAGGGTACTAAGATTCGTATGATGGCAACTGGAGCTGAAGCTGAGGTTGTTCAGGTCGGTATATTTGGAGCAGGACAGTTTATTCCTTGCGATGAGTTATCAGCAGGTATGGTTGGATATATAACAGCCAGCCTTAAGAATGTTAAAGATACAACTGTAGGTGATACAGTTACAGATGCTGACAATCCGTGCGTGGAACCACTTGCAGGTTATAAAAAGGCGAATCCTATGGTTTACTGTGGTATGTATCCTGCAGATGGAGCTAAGTATCCGGACCTTAGAGATGCTTTAGAAAAGCTTCAGTTAAATGATGCGTCTCTTAGCTTTGAGCCTGAGACTTCTATAGCTTTAGGTTTTGGTTTTAGATGTGGTTTCCTTGGACTTTTACATTTGGAGATTATTCAGGAACGTTTGGAGAGAGAATATAATCTTGATCTTGTTACTACAGCTCCTGGAGTTATATATAAGGTTCACAAGACTGATGGAGAGATTATTGAACTTACCAATCCATCTAATCTTCCAGACCCATCTATGATTGATTATATGGAAGAACCATTTGTTTCTGCGGAGATTATGGTTACTACAGATTATGTGGGAGCTATTATGCAACTTTGTCAGGAGCGAAGAGGTATATATAAGAGTATGGAGTACTTGGAGACAACAAGAGCATTGCTCAAGTACGACTTGCCTCTTAATGAAATCATATATGATTTCTTTGACGCACTTAAATCCCGTTCAAGAGGATATGCATCCTTTGATTATGAGTTTAAGGGATATGTTAAGTCTGACCTTGTTAAGCTTGACATACTTATTAACAAGGAAGAGGTGGACGCTCTTTCATTTATCTTGCACAAGGATACTGCTTACGAGCGAGGAAGAAAGATGTGCGAGAAGCTTAAAGAAGAGATTCCAAGACATTTGTTTGAGATTCCTATACAGGCTGCCATTGGTAGTAAGGTTATTGCAAGAGAGACAGTTAAGGCTATGCGTAAGGACGTTCTTGCAAAATGTTATGGTGGTGATATCACCCGTAAGAGAAAGCTTCTTGAAAAACAGAAGGAAGGAAAAAAGAGAATGCGTCAGGTGGGTAATGTAGAGATACCACAGAAGGCATTTATGAGTGTACTAAAATTAGACGAGGAGTAGATACAGATGAAGAAATACGTGAGTTTGTATGTTCATATACCATTTTGCGCCCTAAAGTGCAAATATTGTGATTTTCTGTCCTTTGATGGGGAGAGCTATGGTACTATGCTTAGATATGTGGACTCGCTATGTCAGGAGATTAAGCTTTATGCTCCTTTAGCAAGTGATTATATAGTCAGAAGTGTATTTATCGGTGGAGGGACACCGTCTCTTTTAGATGAGGGTCTTATCACCAATATTATGGCATTTATCAGAAAGACCTTTACATTGGAAAAGGATGCGGAGATAAGTATTGAGGCTAACCCGGGTACTCTTCGCCATCAGAAGTTAAATGGTTATAAGGCAGCAGGTATCAACCGACTTAGCATCGGTCTTCAGTCTGCGGATGATGAGATGCTCAGAAAACTTGGCAGAATGCATAACTATGACCAGTTTGTAGCCACATTTAAGGCAGCTAGACGAGCTGGATTTAATAACATTAACATAGATATTATGTCTGGTCTTCCAGGACAAACTATTCATTCATATGTAGATACCTTGTCAAGAGTTCTTGAGTTTGGTCCTGAGCATATTTCGGCATATTCTCTTTCTATAGAAGAGGGAACACCATTTGCTAAAGACCCGGAGATTCTCGAGTCTCTTCCACCAGATATGATTGATAGAAGAATGTATGAGATAACTAAGAAGCTTCTTGCTGCTCATGGTTATGACAGATACGAGGTATCGAATTATGCAAGACCAGGTTACGAGTGTCGTCACAATATGGTTTACTGGACTGGTGGAGAGTATATTGGATTTGGTATAGGGGCATCATCCTATTTCCAGGGTAAGAGATTTAACAATATCAGTGATATCTTACAGTACATTCAGCTTATGGAAGAAACTTCGGATAAGTTTGCGGAGGCGGATAATCTAGAGATTTTATATAATGAGAGTGTCAGAAAGCTCCGTGAAAATGTAACGCCTATATATATAGATTCCCGTATGGAGGAGTTTATGTTCCTAGGACTTCGAATGATGTGTGGTATAAGCCGTATTGATTTTGAGGAGAGATTCAAGAAGGATATCTATGAGGTTTATGGTCCGGTTCTTAACAAGTATATCGACCAAGGGCTTCTTGCAACCTATGAGGATAGAATATATCTTACTGATAAGGGTATAGATGTTAGCAATGTAGTTTTGGCGGATTTTATCCTTGATAAGGATTAATATTTAATTGTAGAAAAAGTCCTGTGTTTTATTTGATAATTGTATCAGTATATTAGTTCATCTGTTTAAGGAATTAAGCAGATGAATTTT
>JAGBBM010000130.1 GCA_017938485.1 Lachnospiraceae bacterium | reverse complement strand
ATTCTATCGTGATGAGCCTTATTCATATTAGCCTGAATCTTAAATACGAAGCCAGAAAAGCTATCATCCATAGGGTTAATTAAGCCTTCATTGGATATTCTTGGAAGTGGTGACTGAGTCATTTTGAGGAAATGCTCAAGGAAAGTTTCCACACCAAAAGTTGTAAGGGCTGAACCGAAAAACACTGGTGATAATTCTCCCTTGTCAACAAGTTCTTGATCAAACTCATCGGAAGCTCCATCAAGCAACTCAATCTCATCCATAAGCTGACTATATAATTCTTCTCCAACCTCTTCTTTAAGCGCTGGATCATTTACATCATAATCTGTCTCAGCAGCACTTTTTGCACCACCCACAGAAACAGCCTTGAACATAGATACCTGCTTAGTGTCTCTATCATATACTCCCTTAAATCTCTTACCGGAGCCTATAGGCCAATTAATTGGACAAGTTCTTATTCCAAGGACATTCTCAATCTCATCTAAAAGTTCAAAGGAATCTCTTGCCTCCAAGTCCATCTTATTAATAAATGTAAATATAGGAATATGTCTCATAACACAAACCTTAAAGAGCTTTATAGTCTGTGCCTCAACACCCTTCGATGCGTCAATTACCATGACCGCTGAATCTGCAGCCATAAGAGTACGATAGGTATCCTCAGAGAAATCCTGATGTCCAGGAGTATCAAGGATATTGATACAGTACCCATCATAGTTAAACTGTAACACTGAAGATGTTACAGAGATACCTCTATCCTTTTCAATCTGCATCCAGTCTGATACTGCATACTTTGAATTAGCCTTACCCTTAACTGAACCGGCTGTATTTATAGCACCTCCATAAAGCAAAAACTTCTCTGTAAGAGTAGTCTTACCTGCATCCGGGTGAGAAATAATGGCAAAGGTTCTTCTTCTTTCAATCTCCTGTTTCAACTGTTCTGACATAATATCCTCCAAGCAAAAAATATATTCAAGTGAATAAAATCACATACTAATCCCATTTTTATACATACATAGCCTATTATACATTTAAATTAGTATTTTCTCAATAGTTTGATAGAAAAAAAGCAAGGAAATCCTTGCCTAATATCTTTACAAATTACAGTTTTATATTTATACTTTCTATGATTATCAAAAAGAAATACTAATGAAACATTATATATTCTACGAAAGGGATAATATGGAACTTACTCTTGGAACTTTTTTATTTGTATGTCCTCTTCTATTTTTGGCAGGACTTGTAGACGCTATAGGTGGTGGCGGTGGACTTATATCCCTACCTGCCTACCTTATTGCTGGTGTTCCTGTTCATCAGGCAATCGCCACAAATAAGCTTTCTTCAACCTGCGGCACAACCCTTGCCACAATTAGATTTATAAAAAATAAATTGGTTAATTTTAAACTAGCTATACCATCAGTTATAACAGCAATAATAGGTTCATCCATAGGTGCAAAGCTCTCTCTTATGATGGAGGAAAAGCTTATGGAATATGTGCTTTTTGCAGTACTACCTATAGCTGCCTTTATCGTTCTTAACAAAAAAATATTTAAGGATAATCCAGATTCAGCACTTGTTCTTGATAAAAAAACCTATATCACAGCTATTGTAGCAGCATTAATCATCGGTATGTACGATGGTTTCTATGGTCCAGGAACAGGTACATTCCTCATTATTGCCTTTACAGTATTTGCAGGAATGAGTGTAGGCTGTGCCAACGCACAAGCAAAGGTGATAAACCTTACTACAAATATTACTTCTCTTGTTATTTTTATCATCAATGGACAAGTTATATTTACTCTAGGTATCGCTGCCGCCCTATCCAATATGCTTGGAGGCTACATAGGCGCCGGCCTTGTTATGAAAAAGGGCAGCGCCATAGTAAAACCAACAATAATATTTGTACTGTTTTTGCTATTATTAAAGATACTGGGTGTATACTAAACAAATAACACCTATGCTTCGTTAAATACCTTCTTGTCCAATGCACCTTCCTGGTGAGATACTATGGTTGTACATACTGCATCACCAGTGATATTAACCGCTGTTCTAAGCATATCAAGAATTCTATCAATACCCATAATAAGAGCAATACCCTCAGTTGGAAGTCCAACTGAGTTAAGCACCATAGCAAGGGTTATAAGGCCAACACTTGGAACACCTGCAGTACCAATAGATGCTAAAGTTGCAGTAAGAACAACTGTTGCAAGATTACCTATGGTAAGGTCTATACCATATGCTTGGGCAATAAATATAACCGCTACACCCTGCATAATAGATGTTCCATCCATGTTGATTGTTGCACCAAGAGGAACAGTGAATGATGATATTCTCTTAGATACACCCATCTTCTTATCAAGAGTATCTATTGACATAGGTATAGTCGCGTTGGAAGTTGCAGTGGAAAATGCAAATCCCATTACTGGTAAAAACTTTTTGATAAACTTCAAAGGATTTAGTCTGGTAAATATAAAAAGTAATACCTGATATACAACAAAACACTGTAACACTAACGCAAGCACAACACTTCCCATATATTTTAGCATAGGCTGGAATGCGGAGAATCCAAGGTTTGCAAAGGTTCTTGCAATAAGGCAGAACACTCCTATTGGGGCAACCTTCATAATAGCCATAGTCATCTCCATCATAACATCATTAAACTGACTAAAGAAGGATGCCACTACATCCGCCTTGTTTCCAAGCTTAGCAAGCATAATACCTACAAAAAGCGCAAAAAGGATAATTGGAAGCATATCTCCATTTGCCATAGCACCGATTGGATTTTTAGGTATGATGTTAAGCAAAGTCTCCACCATATCTGCATCCTCAGCTGTAGTTGTCATCTCAGCTTTTTCAACAGAATCCATATCAAGGCCAATGCCCGGCTCAATTATATTGGCAACTGTAAGAGCAATAACCACCGCAAGGGCTGTAGTAGCTATATAAAAGCATATAGTCTTAACACCAACTTTCCCAAGTGTTTTTGTATCACCAATAGCCATACTACCACATACAAGTGAACAGAAAACAAGTGGAACAACAAGCATCTGCATAAGGCGGATAAAGCCCTGACCTATAACATAAAATATACCCTCAATGAGCACATCATTCTTAAAGTTACTATCTGGTAAAGCATAATGAATTGCCACACCAGCCAAAGCACCAACTATAAGTGCTATAAAAATCTTAGTCGAAAGACCTAAGCCCTTTTTTTCTTTCTTTTCTACATTTATTTTCTTATCTGACATTTACTCAAGGCCTCCCGTTTCCTCTAAATATTCTTTAAGAGCTTCTCTCCACTCTGCTGGTTCCTCAATAT
>JAGBBM010000129.1 GCA_017938485.1 Lachnospiraceae bacterium | reverse complement strand
GTATGTTCTATAGGTGTACAAAAAGGCCTTGAGAAAGTTACAAAGGTTATGATGCTTGCTCTTCTTGTTATCATGGTAATTCTTGCCATTAACAGTATTATGTTAGATGGTGGAAAAGATGGACTCACATTTTATTTAAAGCCTGATTTTAACAGAATGCAGGAGATAGGTATAGGTGAAGTCATAGTAGGTGCTATGAATCAGGCATTCTTTACTCTTAGTCTTGGTATTGGTTCTATGGCTATATTTGGTAGCTACCTTGGAAAAGATAGAGCTCTTATGGGAGAAGCAGTAAATGTTGCATGCTTGGATACATTTGTTGCAATTGTGTCAGGTCTTATTATATTTCCTGCTTGTTTTGCCTACGAGGTGGAACCAAACAGTGGACCGGATTTAATATTTATTACATTGCCTAATATATTTAACAATATTCCTATGGGAAGATTATGGGGAAGCTTGTTCTTCGTATTTATGTCCTTTGCAGCTCTTTCAACAGTGCTTGCAGTATTTGAGAATATCATATCCTGTGTTATGGATGTAACTGGATGGAGCAGAAAGAAGACTTGTCTTATCAATGGAATAGCAATGTTTGTATTATCCATACCTTGTATCTTTGGATTCCGTGTATGGAAAGGCTTTAAGCCATTTGGAGAAGGCTCCAACATAATGGATTTAGAGGACTTTATTGTTAGTAATATATTGCTTCCACTTGGCTCTTTATGCTTTGTTCTTTTCTGTGTGTTAAGATACGGATGGGGCTGGGACAAGTTTGTTGCTGAGGCAAATGAAGGAAAAGGCCTTAAGGTTAAAAATTGGATGAGAGGTTATATGACCTTTGTTCTTCCAATTATTATACTTGCAATATTTATAGTAGGTATAGTAAGTAAATTTTAATTTATTTACAACTTAAAATGAATTTATTCACCGTAGTATATTATCTTGATATATGGGATGGTTTCATCGGTGTATATTATAAATTTAAGGAGGATAAAAAATGGATATTAAAGAAAGTATTGAGAAGATTGTTGATAAGGTAAAAAATGATGACAACTTCAAGAGTGATTTCAAAAAGGACCCAGTAAAGGCAATCGAGAAGGTGGCTGGAATCGATATTCCAGACGGAATGGTTGACAAGGTTGTTGCTGGTGTTCAGGCAAAAATTGGTGCAGATAAGGCAGAGGATGCTCTCGGTGCACTCAAGAAATTATTCTAATTTTTAAAGAACGTATTTAAAAAAAGTCTAGACTGTCTTATAATATAAGGTAGTCTAGACTTTTTATGTAGTAGGAGTAATTATGGAACAAAAATATTATGCGGTTAAGGTGGGAAAAACACCAGGTATATATAGAACATGGGAAGAGTGCAAGGATAATACTCACGGATATCCGGGAGCGGTTTTTAAGAGTTTTAAGTCTTTAGAAGAGGCCTGTATTTTTGTGGGTGTTGAATATGAAACTGAGGACGATTACGAAGAGATTGAAGAAAGTGATGAGAACCCAGTTCCAGCACATAAGGCTTATGCCTTTATAGATGGTTCCTTTAACGAGGCTACGGGCGTGTACGGTTACGGTGGCTTCTTGAAATTGGGAGAAGAAAAATTTCTTTTGCAGGGGGCTGATTCAGAAGAGGATATGGCTTCTATGAGAAATGTAGCTGGAGAAATTATGGGAAGTATGGCTGCTATTAAAAAGGCCATTGAATTGAATTTAGAGGAAATATATATATATTATGATTATATGGGAATTGAGATGTGGGCAACAGGACAGTGGAAGCGCAATAAAAAAGGTACCATAGAATATTATGAGTTTATTCAGTCTGTTGCGGATAGGATAAAGATTAATTTTATTAAAGTAAAAGGACATTCTGGAGTAGAGGGCAATGAAGAGGCAGATGCTCTTGCAAAGGAAGCGGTTGGCATTGTCTAATAAAAAAACTGTTACCTATTAGGGTAACAGTTTTTTTATTAAGAATTGTATGTAATTAATATTTTAAGAGGTATAAGAAAAATTGTATTAAACCAATAACAACAACAGCTATGACGATACTGATATACCAATAACCTAAGACTAAAGAAATAATTGCAGTTACAGTAAGCAAGATAAGCATACCTCCAGTCATAACTGTTAGAGGTTTGATCATATTGGCATCTTGGTGTGCCAGTACGAAAACTGCCAGATATATTAAACTATATATTAGAATAGATATAATTAAAAATAACATATTAATCCCCAATTTAACAAAATATTACATAACTTAGTCAAATACTATCATAGCATAGGCTTTTTTTCAAGAATTCATTTTGACTTGTATTATTATAAATATTCATATTGTAAAAAATAATGACAAAGGTTGCAAATAGTCCTTATAGTTGACATTTGACTAGTTTTATGTTAAAAATAGTTAAATAATTCCTTTTTTTAAGATGGTAATTTGTTGATTATTCTCTTAAAAAAGTAAATTATAATTTTTGCGTGTTATGGAGATATGAGTATGAAATTACCGTTTAACAAGGTGTTTAAGGGAAAACAAAAAGAGGGAACTGAGAGGAAATATATTGATGTGGCAGATGAAAAAAGTGTAGTTGCATCTTCAGAGAAAAAAACTGATGAGGATACTATTGCTGCACCGGCTGTAACTACCTGTCCTAAGTGTAAGCAGGAATTTTCTAAGCAGGAGATTAAAGATAATCTTAACGTTTGTGTGGCTTGTGGTCATCACTATGTGATATCCGCTGAAAAAAGAGTTAGAACTTTGGTTGATCCAGGTACATTTAGACCACTTAAGTGCAAGGTGGCATTTACAAATCCATTGGAGTATCCAGAATATGAGGATAAGATAACAGAGCTTCAGAAAAAAACAGGTCTTGATGAAGCTGTTTTGGCTGGTGTTGGTAAGATAGATGGTTTTGATGCTGTTATTGCGGTTATGAGTAGCAAATTCCTTATGGGTAGCATGGGTATTGCAGTTGGAGAGAAGATTACTAATGCAGTAGAGTATGCAGATAGAAAAAAACTTCCACTTATTATATTTACAGCTAGTGGCGGTGCTAGAATGCAAGAGGGTATTCTTTCTCTTATGCAGATGGCAAAAACTAGTGCGGCAGTAGAAAAATTCAACAACAATGGCGGCTTATATATTTCAGTACTTACTCATCCAACAACAGGCGGAGTTACAGCAAGCTTTGCAACTTTAGGAGATATTACTTTGGCTGAGCCAGAAGCACTAATAGGCTTTGCTGGTCCAAGAGTTATTGAGCAGACTATAGGTCAGAAGCTTCCAGAGGGATTCCAACGTTCAGAGTTCCAGCAAGAGCATGGATTTGTTGACCAGATTGTTCCTAGAGATAAGATGAGAGAAACTTTAGCTCACATATTACGTTTGCACTGTAAGAGAGGTAAGTAATTATGGTAAAAGAAATTGATGCAAAAATTAATGAGATAGATAATCAGATAGAAGAACTAAAGTCTAAAGAAGTTTTAGATGAGGCACAGCTTTATGTATTAAAGAGACAAAGACACGATCTTGTTAAGATGTGCAAGAACTTAGACCCACATGACAAGGTGTTTATTGCAAGACATAAGAAGAGACCTAAGATTACAGAATATATTGATAACATTTTCCAGGATTTCTTTGAACAGCAGGGTGACTTGCTTGGCAAGGAGGATGGAAGTATTTTTGGTGGCATCGCTACTTATCATGGTATTCCGGTAACTGTTATTGGTCACAGAAAAGGTAACGATTTAAATGAGAACTTAAAATGTAATTTTGGTATGCCTGGTCCGGAAGGATATCGTAAGGCACTTCGTCTTATGAAGCAGGCGGAGAAGTTTGGAAGACCAATTATTACATTTATTGATACACCGGGAGCCTATCCGGGACTTGAGGCAGAAACAAATGGCCAAGGAACTGCCATAGCAACCAACCTTGCTAAGATGAGTGCATTAAAAGTACCTGTAATCGCTGTTGTAACCGGTGAGGGTAGCAGTGGTGGTGCCCTTGCAATCGGTGTTGCAAATAGTGTTATTATGTTGGAAAATGCTGTTTATTCAATTCTTTCGCCAGAAGGATATGCAACTATTCTTTGGAAGGATTCATCAAGAAGTGATGAGGCTTGTAATATGATGAAGCTTACAGCACAGGATTTGAAGGCGTTTAATGTGATTGATGATATAATACCTGAGCCAGTTGGTGGTGCTCATATGAATAAAAAGGCAGTTTATAAGACTGTGGACAGATACTTAAGAAGAGAGTTAGATAAGTATCTTAAGATGGGGCCAGAGGAGCTTAGCAAGCATAGATATAAGAAGTTTAGAAATATTGATGCAGATTATTTAAAGGTATTATAAGATTAAGGAGATATTATGCAGATTAAAGAAGGACTTCGCATTGTAGGAACGGGTCATTATGCCCCTGACAATGTGGTGACGAATGATGATTTAAGTAAGATAGTTGATACCAATGATGAGTGGATTACAACTAGAACCGGTATCAAGAAAAGACACTTTATTACAACAGAGAAAAATCAGGATATGGCTATTGCAGCAGCTAAGATGGCACTTGAGAACGCTGGTATTGACAAGAGCGAGTTGGGTGTATGTATTGTAGCTACAGTAAGACCAGATAACTTCACTCCATCAGTTTCCTGTATGGTTCAGAAGTATTTGGAATTGCCAAATGATATGCCGTGTTTTGATATTAACGCAGCTTGCTCTGGTTTTATGTACGGGATACAGATAGCAAGAGGATTGCTTATCCAGAGTGGTAAGAAGTACGGTCTTGTTATCGGAAGTGAAACTCTTTCAAAAATGCTTGATATGACTGACAGAGGTTCTTGTATACTTTTTGGTGATGGTGCAGGAGCAGCAGTAATTGAACTTGCAGACAATAAGTACTACAGTGTGCTTGGAACAAAGGGCCACGAGGAGGCTATTGTATGTTCTGCGGATGCAGGTGAGCATTTAAGTATGCTTGGCAGCGATGTATTTAAGTTTGCTGTTAGCACAGTTCCTAAGACAATAAATCAGCTTCTTGATATGGCGGGACTTACTGCAGATGATATAGATTTGTTTATCTGTCATCAGGCAAATCTTAGAATTATAGAGTCTGTTGCGAAAAAGGTAAAACAGGACTTAAGCAAGTTCTATGTTAATCTTAATGAATATGGTAATACTTCTTCTGCAAGTATTCCTATAGCTTTAAGTGAGATGAATCAAAAAGGAATCATTAAACCAGGTATGAAGACTATCTGCGTAGGATTTGGTAGTGGACTTACTTGGGGCGGTGCATATATTGAGTGGTAAGGAGTGTACATATATGAGATTAAATGAGTTTTTAAACATAAAGTACCCTATTATTCAGGGCGGTATGGCTAACATTGCTACTGGCGAGTTTGCAGCTGCAGTTTCAAATGCAGGAGGACTGGGACTTATTGCATCTGGTGGATTTGATGCAGAGAGAATCAGAGAAGAGATTAAGATATGTCGCTTGAAGACTGACAAGCCATTTGGTGTAAATCTTATGCTTATGAATCCTGATGTGGACAACATTGCAAAGATGTTAGTAGAAGAAAAGGTTGATGTTATCACTACTGGTGCTGGTAGTCCAGAGAAGTATGTTGATGCTTGGAAGGAAGTTGGAACAAAGGTTATCCCTGTTGTTTCAAGTGTAGCCTTAGCTAAGCGTATGGAGAGAATGGGTGTGGACGCTGTTATCGCAGAAGGTGGCGAGAGTGGTGGACATGTTGGTGAGATGACTACTATGGCACTTGTTCCTATGGTTGTAGATGCTGTGGAGATTCCTGTTATTGCGGCAGGTGGTATAGCTGATGGTCGTCAGATGGTGGCTGCTATGGCACTTGGAGCTATTGGTGTTCAGGTTGGAACTTGCCTTCTTGTAGCTGAGGAATGTCCGATTCATGAGAACTACAAGCTTGCAGTTATTAAGGCAAAGGATAATGGAACTGTTGTAACTGGTCGTTCATCAGGAGCTCCTGTTCGTGTTATAAAAAATAATATGGCTAGAGAGTATCTTAAGCTTGAGGGTCAGAATGTTCCTAGAGAAGAGTTAGAGCAACTTACTCTTGGTTCTCTTCGAAAAGCAGTTATTGATGGTGATGCAAAGATGGGTTCTCTTATGGCTGGACAGGTATGTGGTCTTATTAAGGAGATTAAGCCTGTTGCAAAGATTTTAGAAGAACTTTATGAGGGCGCTAAGGAAGAACTTAGCAAGCTTTATCAGGCATCAATTTAGTTAGTAGCTTAGTTTAAGATACGGAGGTAGTTATGAAGATAGGATTTTTATATGCTGGACAGGGTAGCCAGAAGGTTGGTATGGGTCAGGACTTGTATGAGGCATATCCAGAGTTTAAGGAAACCTTTGACAGTGTTGATTTAGATTTTGATATAAAAGAATGTTGTTTTGAAGGACCTATAGAAAAGTTAGGTCAGACAAGATATACACAGCCATGTATGGTTGCTTTTGCAGTAGGTGTTACAAAGATTCTTAAAGCAAAGGGTATAGTACCTGAGATGGCTGCTGGTCTTTCTCTTGGAGAGTACTCAGCATTATATGCATCAGGAGTATTTGAAGATAAGCAGGTTGTGGATTTAGTTGCATATAGAGGCAAATCAATGGAAGAGGCTGTCAGCGGTAGAGACGTAGGTATGATAGCGGTTATGAGCTTAGACAGAGACTCAATCAAGAAGGCTTGTGAGCAGGCCCACGAGGAATTTAAGGACTCACCTTTCAATGTGGCTGAAGTAGCTAATTACAATACTCCAGTACAGGTAACTGTATCTGGTGACACTGCAGTTATTAACAGAGCTGGAGAGATAATGACTGAGATGGGAGCTAAAAGAATTGTTCCAGTTGCAGTTAGTGGTCCATTCCACACATCACTTATGAAGCCAGCTGGAGACAAGCTTGCAGAAAGATTTGCTGGTGAAAGTTTTGGTGAGATGTCATTCCCAGTTGTATTTAATGCTACAGGAACCAAGCTTCCAGCCGATAAGACTATTCCTGAAATGCTTGAACTTCAGGTACAAAGTAGTGTATACTTTGAGGACTCCATTAGATATATGATGGAGCAGGGAGTAGATACATTTGTAGAGATTGGACCTGGTAAGACATTAAGTGGTTTTGTTAAGAAGGTAGACAGAAGTCTTACTACTTATTCTATTGAGGATGTAGATAGCTTAAATGCAACTATAGAAGCATTAATGGCTTAATTGGGAAAGGAATTAATTATGTTATTAGAAAAGAAAACAGCTATAGTAACAGGAGGTAGTCGCGGTATCGGTCGTAGCATATGTTTGGCTCTTGCAAAAGAGGGTGCCAATATAGTTACTTGCTACGCTAATGGTGCGGAGGCTGCAAATGAAACTGTTAAAATGTGCGAAGAACTGGGTGTTAAGGCTAAGGCTGTAAAAGCAGACGTAGCAAACAGTGAAGATGTTACCAATATGGTTAATATGGTAAAGGAAGAGTTTGGAAGTATTGACATACTAGTTAATAACGCTGGCATCACCAAGGATAATCTTATGCTTAAGATGACTGAGGAGGATTTTGACCAGGTTATAGATACAAATCTTAAGGGAGCATTCTTATTTACTAAGAATGTTTCAAAGATAATGCTTAAGCAACGTTCAGGTAAGATTATTAATATCAGCAGTGTTGTTGGTGTAAGAGGAAATGCGGGACAGGTTAATTACTGTGCAAGTAAGGCTGGACTTATCGGTATGACTAAGTCAGTGGCTAAGGAACTTGCCTCAAGAGGTATTACTTGTAATGCAGTAGCTCCTGGATTTATTGAGACTGATATGACTGCTAAGCTTCCTGAGGCAGTAGTTGATGAGATGCTTAAGACTATTCCAATGAAGAGTATGGGACAGGGTGAGGATGTTGCGAATCTTTTAATCTTCCTTGCTTCAGAAAATGCCAGATATATCACAGGTCAGGTTATCTGTGTTGATGGCGGTATGGCAATGTAATTACAAACTTTTATTTATTAGATAAGGAGTATAAGATGAGAAGAAGAGTTGTTATAACTGGTCTTGGAACAGTAAACCCAATTGGTAACAATGTTAAAGATTCATGGGAAAATGTAAAAAAAGGCGTATGTGGTATTGCACCTATCAAAAATATCGATGTAACAGACCATATTGTTAAGGTTGCAGGTGAGGTTAAGGATTTTAACACTGAAGGCATTATTGATAAGAAGGATGCCAGAAGAATGGACAAATATTCACAGTATGCTATGGTGGCTGCTGTTGAGGCATTTGATGATAGTTCTATCAATATGGAGAACGAGGATGCTCTCCGTTGTGGTGTTATTTTCTCAAGTGGTATCGGTGGTATGGAAACCACAGAGGCTAATTATCTTACTGGAGAGAAACGTGGATTTGATAAGGTATCACCTTTCTATATTCCAATGGGCATATCCAATATGGCTGCTGGAAATATTGCAATCAGAGTAGGCTTTAAGGGTATGTGTACTTGTGTTGTTACAGCTTGTGCAAGTAGTAATAATGCAGTTGGTGATGCATTCCACTACATCAGAGATGGTTATGCAGAGGTTATGCTCTGTGGTGGTTCAGAGGCTGCTATCACTCACTTGGGACTTGGTGGATTTACTTCAATGAAGGCTTTAAATACAACAGAGGATCCAAATAGAGCATCTATTCCTTTTGACAAGGAGAGAGCAGGCTTTGTTATGGGTGAGGGTGCAGGTGCTCTTATCCTTGAGGAGTATGAGCATGCAGTGGCTCGTGGAGCTAAGATTTATGCTGAGGTTGTTGGATATGGAGCTACCTGTGATGCTTACCATATTACAGCACCATGTCCAGATGGTTCAGGCGGAGCTGCAGCAATGACGATGGCTATTAATGACGCAGGTATTAAGCCTGAGGATGTAGGATACATAAATGCTCATGGTACATCAACTCATCTTAATGATGCTGGTGAGACTATGGCTATAAAGGCTGCTTTTGGTGACCATGCATATAAGCTTATGGTTAGTTCAACAAAGTCAATGACTGGACACCTTTTAGGTGGTGCAGGAGCTGTTGAAGCAGTATTTTCTACAATGGCACTTAAGGACGGATTTATACCGGCTACTATCAATTATCAGGTTCCTGATGAGGAGTGCGACCTTGATATTGTGCCAAATGAGGGTAGAAATGTTCAGGTTGAATATGCATTATCTAATTCCCTTGGTTTCGGTGGACACAATGCAAGTATAATATTTAAGAAGTGGGAGGCATAATATGGAGCTTAATTCAAATCAGATTCAAGAGATTATACCTCATAGATATCCATTTTTACTTGTGGATAAGATTACAGATTATGAGCCAGGCAAATATGCTAAGGGAATTAAGTGCGTAACAGCAAATGAGATGCATTTTTGCGGACATTTCCCAGAACATCATGTTATGCCAGGAGTGCTTATTATAGAGGCTCTTGCTCAGACCGGAGCTATAGCCATACTTTCAGAGGAAGAAAACAAGGGTAAAATAGCTTTCTTTGGAGGTATCAAGAATGCTAGATTTAAGAAGCAGGTAGTACCTGGTGATGTCCTTGAATTAGAGTGCGAACTTACAGAGCGTAAAGGGCCTATAGGTTACGGTAAGGCAACTGCAAAGGTTGATGGTAAGGTAGCTGTTGTTGCTGAGCTTACATTTGCAGTTAGCTAGATAAAATTTATATTTATATAATACGGAATAACAAAACAGTAGCTATCTCTTTGTAGAATTTAATTTCACATGGAGATGGCTATTCTTTTTTATTTACGCAGTTGCTTAAATGCAAGTTGACACACTGTGCGATATGTGATATTATAAACCTAGCATATTTCTAAGTATTTATTAGTTCATTTTATGCAGTTGTTCTTACTGCGAATTCTAAAGAAATCTATGCTAAAAAACCCACAACTACAGCAGGAGATTTCTTTAAGAAGATGAATTAAGGATATTCTCTTGCTACATTGAAAGGAGAATATTGTATGAAGAAAGAGTATGTGGAGAGCATAACCAGGGAAGAGCTGGAGGTTATGTACGAGAATCTTACCATCAAGGATGATTTTATCTTTGGTAAGGTTATGGAGAACAAGGAAAACTGTGTAGAGATGTTAGAACGACTTACAGGCAACAGGATAAGTGGCAATATCTCTATCAACAATCAGAAGGCGATTAAGGTTGCTGTGGATGGCAAGGGTGTCAGATATGACGTGTATGTTGAAGCTGATGCTCGAGTTATGTATGACGCGGAGATGCAGCAGGAGAAAAATAAGAGCATCTTGCCAAAACGAAGCAGATTCTATCAGGGACTTATGGACTTAGGATATCTTGAAACTGGGGATGAGTATGTAGAACTGGCAGACAGCTATGTTATATTCATCTGCACATTCGACCCCTTTTATGAGGGACTATGTTGCTACGAGTTTGAGAACCATTGCGATGGACACGAGGGTATAGGAGATATACCCCTGGGAGATGGTAGGAAGATACTTATCTATAACACCAAGGGAACAGTGGTGAATGTAAGTCCCGAAGTATATAGCTTTCTTTGCTACATAGAAGATGGTAAGATGAGGGATGAGTACACCAAACGATTGAACAGCTCGGTTGCCATGGCACGCCACAACAGGAAATGGAGAGTGGAGTATATGAAGACTTTTGTTCATGATATGGATGTAAGAAGAGAAGGAAGGATAGAAGGAAGACAAGAAGGAAGACTGTTAACAATAATATCTATGATATGCACAAAGCTTCGCAAAGGAAAAACTATTGAGATTATAGTAGATGAAATGGAAGAAGATATATCTAAGGTGACGAACATTTGTGAGCTGGCTTTAGAATATGCTCCAGACTTTGATGAAAACAAGGTATGGGAGGCATATGTGTATAAGTATGTGAATTAAGATATGTTGTAGCTTATAAGACTAGTATGACAGTTGTAGAGGTTAAAGAAGTATTGTCCGACATCATAATATAGATTATGGAAAATGAAAAAGTACAGAATTTTAGATTATTATATAAAAAAGGTGATTTTATGACTAAATTAGAAGAACTTCTAAATATTTTAGACCCAATAATTAAAGATAAAAAAGGACTCATATTCGATGTAGATGGTACTCTTCTTGACAGTATGCCTATGTGGGCAAGACTTGATATAGAGTACTTAGAGAGTATGGGTATAACTCCGGAGCCGAATTTTCACAATGAAGTTAAGATGATGACTATGCTGGATGCATCCAAGTATATTAAGCAGAAGTTTGGAGTAGACAAGGACGCGGAGATAATAGCAAAAGAGATTGAGGATATTGCCTACAAATATTATGAGGATGTGCTTCTCATAAAGGAAAACTCTAAAGAGTTGCTTGTAGAACTTAAAAACAGGGGCTACAAGATGTATGTTGCCACTGCAAATGAGTATGATATGTGTGGTGCAGCCCTTAAGCGCAATAAAGTTATGGAGTTATTTGATGGATTGGTTACCTGTTCTATGACAGGATACAGTAAGGAACGTCCAGACGTATATCTTCTTGCCTGTGAGAAGATGGGACTTTCTGTGGAGGATACAGTTATCTTCGAGGATTCCTGCTTTGCTATAAACACAGCCCTTAAAGCT
>JAGBBM010000128.1 GCA_017938485.1 Lachnospiraceae bacterium | reverse complement strand
GGTAACGATTCGTACCTGACCGTCTATGTCTATCTTACTGCGATACTCCATATCAAGGAGTTCCTCTTTTGTTGGATAGGAAATCTCTATAGGGAGATTCTTGTAGATAATCCTATTAGCGGCGAGTTCTATATCACGTATTTGATCCCAGTCCAAAACTCCATTAAAATCCATAGTAACCTCGTTTTTGCTGAGGTGAAAACCAACATTGTTATAGCCGTATCTATTGTGTATAAGACCAGATAGAATATGTTCCCCAGAGTGTTGCTGCATAAAGTCAAAACGCTGTTCCCAGTTTACCTTTCCCGTTACAGTAGCACCTATATCCACAGGTTCTTTTATATAGTGATAAATTAAATCGTCCTTAATCTGAACATCCAAGACCTCTTTGTCATTCAAGGTACCTATATCAGCGGACTGTCCTCCTTCCTCAGGAAAGAAAGCAGTGGCATCTAACAATACCTTGTATACATTCCTATCAGTATCAAAATCGCAGGAAACTACCTTGGCAGTAAATTCAGTTATATTTATATCTTCGTAGAAAATCTTACGCATAATTATACCCTCATTCTCTCGCTTTTTATGTATAGAACTTATTTTATACTTTATCATGGGAAACAGCAAGAAAAAAACAAATTAATATTGACACTGGTGTCTATAGATGATAGACTAATAGTGTCTATAAAGTATAGACACGAGATTATATTAAAAAAACAAATATAAAATTAGCTATATATGAAGAGGAGTTGAGTATATGAAGGATTATTCTTTAGGAGTTATAGAGGCTAGATTTGCAGATATAATATGGAATCATGCACCACTTAAGACAAGTGACATGGTGAAACTTGCGGAAGAGTCTTTGGGATGGAAAAGAACAACTACCTATACTGTTTTAAAGAAATTAAGTGATAGGGGGTTATTTGTAAATGAGGAAGGTGTAGTCAAGGTTCTTATGACAAAGGAAGAGTTTTACGCAAGACAGAGTGAAAATTATGTTGAACAGTCTTTCGGTGGTTCATTGCCTAACTTTTTGACAGCTTTTTCATCAAGACATAAGCTTTCTGATAAGGAGATTGATGAGATTCTAAAAATCATCGAAGAGAATAGATAGGGGGTACAGTTATGGAAATTATGGTAAATGCATTTGAAAAAATTGTAAGTATGAGCTTAGAAGCCTCTATAACTGTAGTATTCGTACTTATTGCGAGAGCATTTTTTTATATTATTAAAGCACCTAAGAAGTATGCATATATTATATGGATAATACCTTTTATTAGGTTGATTTGTCCTTTTATAGTGGAGAGTCCGTTTAGTATTATGCCAAAAGAGATTTCTGTTTATGAGAATCAAGAGGATGAACCAGTAAATAATCAGAATTTGAATCAGCTTTCTTATTTAGATAATACCAATATATCTGCAAATTCGATTTATGGTGATGATATGCCTAATACGAACTATACTGTGCCCCATAGTATATTACAGGAAGATAGTGTAATTGAAAATCCTGTTATTGAAGAAAAGGGTACAGAAAAAAGTAAGGTTGGAATCAAAGAGGTTCTAGCTATAGTGTGGTTGACGGGTATATTAGGCATATTCGTATATAGCACAGCTACCTTGCTCAGATTCAAGAAGAGACTAGTGGGAAGTGTGATGATATCAGAAGATGTATATGGATGCGACTACATTGAAACAGCCTTTGTTATAGGTGTAGTGAAACCTCGGATTTATGTTCCGTCACATATTAGTGATGCGGAGATGAAGTATGTAGTTTCCCATGAGAGATTTCATATCAAGAGATTTGATTATGTTATGAAGCCAATTGCCTATTTTATAGCTATGGCTCATTGGTTTAATCCAATTGTGTGGTTTAGCTACATGCTTATGGAAAGGGATATGGAGATGTCTTGTGATGAGGCT
>JAGBBM010000127.1 GCA_017938485.1 Lachnospiraceae bacterium | reverse complement strand
GATATGACTAATTCACTGTTTGTAACAAATAAAATCAAAACAAGAAGACATATAGATAATATAATCATAGGCTAATAAATAAGCTTAATCAATATATATTATGGTTCCTGTTTTGATTTTATGATTGTTTATATAATGGGAAGCTTTGTGGTGTAATCATTTTTGTTGGTATAACCATATTGGTTATAAATAAGGCAGTTGTATAAATCTGTAGCCTTGGTATCAAGTTCCCACATACTTTTTGCAAGATGATGGTCTATGTTGTGTTCTGAAATGATTTTATCAAAATTAGCCTTTTTATTGATTAAAGGTATAAGAGAGCTTTTCTGTATCTCTTTGAGTAGAGAAGAGCTTTCTTTTTTTAGTCCAAGTATATTAGCATAAAAAGCATAATCTTTTGATATAAAGTCCGTTCTAAGGGACTCGGTATAACCTATAATCAGATGTATAATACTTCTACATATTCGTGTGGAAGTTAAATCCTTGGATTTCAATGCTTCTAACATAAGACTATAGCTTGTGTTAGGAGCAAGTTTAAGTATCTTATTGGATAATTTTTCACTTATGTCGCATATGTGTGAAAAGTTCGAGTTTGACATAAGGGCTGATTGCAGGAAAGGGGTGAGCCATTCAGCATAAATAGGCCATTTTGCTTGATATGCTGATTCCAATATGGAATAGGTGTCAAGGGGAATATCTTTTTTAATTGCATCCAAGGGATTGGTACTATTTTTTACAGCTTCTCGTAGTGCAGAAGCAGAACTGATGCTTTCGTAGATGTTTTTATCGTGATAGCCAGCTTGCTTTCTTGGGATGACAATAGGCTTTATAGATGAATTAGTTCGCATTATGGCCATAACATATTCTAAACCGAGTATGTTGTTAGGAGAACTGATAAATTCAGCTATATCCAAATCCCTAAAGTGATTGATAATTGCTTTTTCTCTGGCGGCAGGGTAGGATAATCCCTTTGAAAGATAATCTTTTAGTGTGTTTTTATAGGAATCAGGTTCTGATAAAATCACATCACATACTTTGTAAAAAAGATTAATGTCAGGCGTTTCTGCCCCAAAGCAAAGAAAATCAACAAAGTTTAATTTGTTTAAAATACTTACGGCACCCATAGAAAAATCCATAGCACTTCCTGTTGCATAAGGAAATGGAAGCTCCAAGGCTAAATCTACACCGGATTTTACACACATGGAAGCTCTTTCGTACTTGTCTATTATGGCGGGCTCTCCACGCTGCAAAAAGTTTCCACTCATAATTGATATGGCTCTATGTGCCTTAGTGGCAGCAAGAGATTCTCTCAAATGGTGAAGATGACCATTGTGAAATGGATTATATTCAGCTATGATTGCTAAAGTTTTCATGTATCTTTCTCCCTTGGGATAATAATAAGGATATTATAACTTTATAATTTATCAAAGGCAATGATTTAAGAATAATAAATGTGTAAAAAAGTATACAAAATGCAATAAATAATTGCTTTACAAGGTATTGATACATAAAGTAAAATGTGGATAGAAAAACATCCATAAAAAATCGAACATAAATTCGATAAAACTATTGACAATTATTATTTTATGTTTTATATTATTAAAAAACAAACATATGTTTTATTTTAGGAGGTTATTATGGCAAGTGAAGAAAAATTAAGAGCCCTTGATGCGGCATTGGCACAGATAGAGAAGCAGTATGGTAAAGGTTCAGTTATGAAGCTTGGAGATAAGTCTGCTAATATGAATATAGAGGTAGTTCCAACAGGCTCATTGAGTCTTGATGTGGCTTTAGGTCTTGGTGGTATGCCAAGAGGAAGAATTATTGAAGTATATGGACCTGAATCAAGTGGTAAGACAACAGTTGCCTTACATGTTGTAGCTGAGATTCAAAAGCGTGGTGGTATAGCTGGTTTCATAGATGCAGAGCATGCTTTAGACCCTGTATATGCTGCTAATATTGGTGTAGATATAGATAACTTATATATTTCACAGCCTGATAACGGTGAGCAGGCACTTGAGATTACAGAGACTATGGTTAGATCAGGCGCAGTAGATGTTATCATTGTGGATTCAGTTGCAGCACTTGTACCTAAGGCTGAGATAGATGGTGAGATGGGAGATTCCCATGTTGGTCTTCACGCCAGACTTATGTCTCAGGCACTTAGAAAGCTTACAGGTATTATCAGCAAGTCTAATTGTGTTGTTATATTCATTAATCAGCTTCGTGAGAAGGTTGGTATTATGTTTGGTAATCCTGAGACTACAACTGGTGGTCGTGCGTTAAAGTTCTATGCATCTGTTAGATTGGATGTTAGACGTATAGAGACTCTTAAGGTTGGAGGAGAAGTAGTTGGTAACAGAACTAGAGTAAAGGTTGTTAAGAATAAGGTTGCCCCTCCATTCAAAGAAGCTGAGTTTGATATTATGTTTGGTAAGGGTATATCAAGAGAAGGAGATATTCTTGATTTGGCAGTTCTTTATGACATTGTTAACAAGTCTGGTGCTTGGTATTCTTACAATGGAGAAAAAATTGGTCAGGGTAGAGAAAATACTAAGCTTTATATGTTAAATAACCCTGAATTTATGGCAGAGGTAGAAGAAAAAGTCAGAGCTAAGTGCTTTGCGACTGCTGATACAACAGATGTAGAAGAATAAGGAATATACATATGAATAATTCAAAAGTCAGATATTCTGCTTTTGATACGGCTTTATACTATATTACCTTTAAGGATAGAACCAAAAAGGAAATCAGTACTAAGCTAAAAGAAAAAGGCTATAGTGATCTTGATATTGAAGAAGCTATACTAAAGTTAAAGGAGTATGGTTATATCAATGAAGAAAACTATGCCTTTTCTTATATCAAGAGTAATATTACAAAAAAAGGATCTAAACTTATTTCCATGGAACTTATGAATAAAGGTGTTAGTAATGAAATTATTAGAGAACAGCTTTTGGAGTTCGAAGAAAGAGAAGAAGATGTTATAGGCAACATACTTGAGTCTAGATACGCGGAGACGGATTTTAGTGATGAACGTGCTCTTAGGAGAGTGTATTCTTACTTTGCAAGAAAAGGGTTTAGATATGACAGTATAAGTAATGCTTTGTCATTTTATAGAAAAAATACAAAAAAATATTGAGTATTATGCAACAAATTGCATAAAAAAATTCAATATTTCCTTGACACCATTCTGAAAAAAGTATAATATTTAACTGTTGTAGTTTTTACAATGAAAACTTAATAAGGAGGTGCTCCTGAGTAATGCAAGAATACGTTATCTTTGCTATAATAACTATCGTAGCTATGGTTATCACTTGGTTTGTTGCTATTGCGTATCGCAAGAACATTGCTGAAGCAAAGCTTGGTAAGGCTGAGGATAAGGCTAGAGAAATTATAGATGAAGCACTTAAGAGTGCGGAAGCTAAGAAACGCGAAACCCTTCTTGAAGCTAAGGAAGAGGCTCTCAAAACTAAGAACGAGATAGACAAAGAAGTCAAGGATCGTCGTAGTGAACTTCAGCGTATGGAGAAGAGAGTTATCCAGAAAGAAGAGAATCTTGATCGCAAGAGTGAGGCTATGGAGAAAAAGGAAGCCGCTCTTTCAAAGCGTGAAGCAGAGCTTGAGAAGATTAAGAACGAGGTTTCAGAATTAGAAGCGAAAAGAACTCAGGAACTTGAAAGAATTTCAGGTTTAACCTCTGAACAAGCAAAAGAATACTTATTAAAGACTGTTGAAGACGAAGTAAAACACGAAACTGCAGTCATGATCAAAGAATTAGAAACACGAGCAAAAGAAGAGGCCGATAAGAAGGCTAAGGATTACGTAGTTACTGCTATTCAGAAGTGTGCAGTTGACCACGTTTCTGAGACAACTATATCATTAGTACAGTTGCCTAACGATGAGATGAAGGGTAGAATAATTGGTAGAGAGGGTCGTAATATTAGAACTCTTGAGACTATGACAGGTGTTGACCTTATTATAGATGATACTCCTGAAGCAGTTATTCTTTCAAGCTTCGATCCAGTTAGACGTGAGGTGGCTAGAATCGCATTAGAGAAACTTATCCTTGATGGTAGAATTCATCCAGCTAGAATAGAAGAGATGGTTGAAAAGGCTCAGAAGGAAGTTGAAACTATGATGCGTGAGGAAGGTGAGGCAGCTACTCTTGAGGTAGGTGTTCACGGTATCCATCCAGAGTTAGTTCGTTTACTTGGTAAGATGAAGTTCAGAACAAGTTATGGACAGAATGCCTTAAAACATTCTATGGAGGTTGCTCAGCTTTCAGGATTGTTAGCAGGTGAGATTGGTGTAGATGTTCGTATGGCAAAGCGTGCCGGACTTTTACACGATATAGGTAAATCTATTGATCATGAGATGCAAGGTTCACATATATCTATCGGTGTAGACCTTTGTAGAAAGTACAAAGAGTCACCTATTGTAATTAATGCAGTAGAATCACATCATGGTGATGTGGAACCTCAGAGTTTAATAGCATGTATTGTACAGGCAGCTGATACGATTTCAGCAGCAAGACCTGGTGCAAGACGTGAGACGTTGGAAACATATACTACTAGACTTCAGGCGTTAGAAGATATAGCTAATGGCTTTAAGGGAGTAGATAAGACTTTTGCTATTCAGGCTGGTAGAGAAATTCGAGTAATGGTAGTTCCAGAGCAGATAAGCGATGCTGATATGGTATTACTTGCCAGAGATATTTCTAAGCAGATTGAAAGTGAGCTTGAATATCCTGGACAGATTAAAGTTAACCTTATCAGAGAATCCAGAGTTACTGATTTTGCAAAATAAGGGGATTTATAGGATGTGGATTTATCCACATCCTTTTCTTTTTTGTATTGCTTCAAGTATAAATATATTATATTATGTTTTTATAGATGATAATATAAAAAATGCTTAAGAGATAGGCTTGGATATTTGTCGGTATTATAAATTATTTTATGCTAGGGATTGGTGAATTATATGATTGAATTTAAAAGGAAAAATATGGAGCTTTGTTATGATTCAAAAATAGTAGCCTTATACAAAGATTATCTGGAAACTCCAGATGGTAATACTGTCTGTTATGATTATATTAAACATAAAAGTGGTGGAGGAGCAGGTATTCTTCTGGTAGATGAAAATGAATATACATACTTAGTTAAACAGTATCGTAATGCCATTGATGCTGTAAATATTGAAATTCCTGCTGGTGGATATTCTTTTATTGGTGAGTCGGGAGAAAGCTGTGCCATAAGGGAAGCGGAAGAAGAAACAGGATTTGTACCTGAAAAGCTGTATCATGTTAGTAATATTGTATCCGCTATCGGAACTTTTGACGAGAGAACAGATGTGTATATAGGAACTCATTTGAAAAAAGGCAAGGTGAAATTTGATCCGGATGAATATATTGATTTGATGCATGTGTCTATGAAGGATGCGGTAGATATGGTTTATCAAGGAAAAATTATAGATAGTAAATCCATAGTTGCCATACTTGCATATCAGGATATGAAACAAAGAGGAATAATTAAAGAGATATAATCATAAGAAGTAGAGAGTAGAATGTTTGCTCTCTACTTTTTTTATCACAATTTAAGGGGAGGAATAATGACAAGTAGTAGATTAGTAAATTTTGATAGGACAACTGTAATGGTTTTTGTGGTGTTATTTGCAAGCGTAATTGCAAATGTACTCATAAAGTGTGGGCTAGATTTAGAATATATGAGATTGTCATTTGATATAAGTTATGACATAAATAATGTGCCCTCGTATTCAACATCCATACTATACATATTATTTACAAGACTAAAACAGCTTATCTTTATAATTTTACTTATAAAAATGATAAATGCAGATGTTATATATAATTTAATAATTATGTTTTTTGGATTTATATTTGGAATATTTGCTACTATTCAGACTTTTTATAATGGATTAACAGGAATTATTGAATTGATGTTGTTTCTGTTGCCCCATTATATCTTTTATATGGTGTTGATTCACTTTATATATAAGCATTACAAAAATTGGTCGAAGGATAGTATGCAATTTGTAAAAATCATATTTTTAGTAGTTTTATTTTGTGCCGGAGTGGTTTCGGAAGGACTTTTTTCTAGAATTTTTTTAGAAAATTTTTATCAACATATTGTTATGAAAATGTAGTGAATTACCCTATTTTGTACTTTTTTAACATTTTCGTAAAAAACTTGTAAAAATATGCAAAAATTATGTTTGATTTTATGTAAATTAGTAATTATAATGGTAATATCCGGTTAAAAAATTGTTGATTTACAAGAGGTTTATGTTATGGTACAACAGGTAGATAATTACATAGAATATCTAAGTGATGTTAAACATGCTAGTGGCAATACCATAGCATCATACAGAAGGGATTTACTTAAGTTGTGTAACTATTTTGAAAGTGTTGGATGCAAAGCACCCACTGATGTTAGTTCCACTGATTTAAGCTCTTATGTTATATCTCTGGAGCGAGTTGGTATGTCATCAGCTACCATTTCTCGTAATATTGCAAGTATTAAGTCATTTTTCTTATATATGCTTAAGAAGGGAATCATAAAAGAAGATTGCACAGAACAACTTAAGCCACCAAAGATAGAGAAGAAGGCACCGGAGGTTTTGACTGTAGAAGAGGTTAATCTTTTATTAGACCAACCATCTAAGATTACCCCTAAGGAAATTAGGGATAAGGCTATGTTGGAACTTCTTTATGCCACAGGTATGAGAGTATCAGAGCTTGTTTCCTTGAAGATAGAAGACGTCAATCTTACTATGAGCTACATATATTGTAGGGATGTAGGCAAGGAAAGAGTTATTCCAATTGAGAACGCTGCTAGAGTGGCTCTTGAAAATTATATTAAAAATGCCAGAGAAGGTATGTGCGAAGGTAGTAATTATCTTTTCACTAATCTTAAGGGACAACCTATGACAAGACAGGGATTTTGGAAGCTTATTAAGGCATATGCTAAAAAGGCAGGTATCAACAAGGATATTACGCCACATATGATTAGACATTCTTTTGCGTCACATCTTGTTACAAATGGAGCTGACCTTAAAGCAGTTCAGGAGATGCTTGGACATTCGGATATATCTACAACTCAGATATACCTTAAGAGTAGACAGAGCAGAATTAAAGAAGAATATGATAGAGCACATCCACGTGCGAAAAGATAAAAGACAGTATAGCTAATGAACTATACTGTCTTTTTTGCTTTGTTATGTAATGCACATAAGATTTACAAATTACTTGTAAATTTTAAGTAAGTTATCTATCTTTGAAGTTGCGTTAATCATAAGTAAATCAAGAAGCGTGATGGCACACATAGACTCAACTACAACAACGGCTCTAGGTCCGATAATAGGGTCGTGACGACCTTTAATAGCAATATCTGTTTCTTCCATAGAGGAGTTAACTGTGTGCTGTTCCTTGTAGATAGATGGGGTCGGCTTGAAGGATGCTCTAACTAGTATGTCAGAGCCATCGCTCATTCCCCCAAGGATACCACCGGAATGGTTGGTTGCCTTTGCGACTTTTCCATCTTTTATTATAAAGCTATCATTGTTGTTAGAACCAAGAGCCTGGCTAACCAATGTTCCATCTCCGATTTCAACAGCCTTTACAGCACCTATAGACATAAGACCTCTTGCAAGAAGAGCATCGAGCTTGTCGAATACAGGCTCGCCAACACCTGCAGGAACACCAGTTATAACACATTCTACGGAAGAACCGATAGAATCCAAATCCTTCATAATATCTTTGAGGTAAGTTGCTGTTTTTTCAGCACATGCCTTATCTGGCATATATAATGAGTTTTTCATTATCTCAGATTTATCAAAATTATCATAATTAATTGTATTTGTGCCTACAGAACGTGTATATGCAGTTAGTTCTATGCCTAATGTACCTAGAACCTTAGCTGCAATAGCACCAGCAGCAACACGACCGATGGTTTCTCGCCCTGAGGAGCGGCCACCACCTCTATAGTCTCTAAAACCATATTTTGCATCAAAGGAATAGTCTGCATGTCCAGGTCTGTAGCAAGTTGCTATATCACCGTAATCCTTTGAATGTTGGTCCTCATTAAAAACTACCATGGAAATTGGAGTACCAGTAGTCTTTCCCTCAAAGACGCCAGAAAGAATCTGTACGGCGTCAGCTTCATTTCTTTTTGTGGAGAAATCACTTTGGCCAGGTTTCCTTCGATTCAAATATATCTGTATATCCTCTTCGCAAAGAGAAATTCCTGCAGGACAACCATCCACTACAACGCCTAAAGCCTTACCGTGGGATTCGCCCCAGGTGCTTATTGTAAATAAATTTCCGTATGTTGAACCAGCCATATGTAAATCCTTTCGAAATAATAGTATAATTTATGTGTTTCGATATAAGATTATATACCAAATGAAGTGATATTACAATTTTAAATTTTGTAAAGATAATGTATAGCAATGTATAGCAAACATAAGTCTAATATAAAGCATTGTATTAAAAATAAAGCTTTACAACAAGAGGGTATTATGTTATTATACTTCAAGCCGTTACTTAGTAACAGGACAACTCCGACCTTTACTCAGTAATTGGACATCTATTTATATTTTAGGAGGAATTGTAGCATGATTACTACAGAGATGAAGAAAGAAATTATGGAAAAGTATGCTCGTTGTGAGGGCGACACTGGTTCACCAGAGGTACAGATCGCACTTCTTACTGCAAGAATTAACGATCTTAATGAGCATTTCAAGGCTCACCCAAAGGATCACCACTCAAGAAGAGGTCTTCTTAAGATGGTAGGTCAGAGAAGAAACCTTTTAGCATACTTAAAGAGCAAGGACATCGAGCGTTACAGAACACTTATCGAGAAGCTTGGTCTTAGAAAATAATCACACTAAACAAGAAACCGCAGGTCTTTATGGCTTGCGGTTTTTCTCTTTTATAGTATTGCAGGGTAAACAAGTGGGTGGTATATTTAGTAATAGAGATTTTTCTTGATTTGCACATGTGGAGGATGGACATGAACATAATGAAGTACGCTATAGAAGGCTATAAGGATATACAGTCAGATAAGTACATAGGGATATTTGGTAATCCTATCAAACATACTTTGTCACCGGTTATTCATGATACCATAAGCAAAGAACTTGGAATTAGTGAAAGATACATACCATTTCATATAACTGATAATCTTGGCGAGGCTATCAGTACAGCTTTTAGTGACGGAGTTCTAGGACTTAATATAACCGTTCCATATAAGCAGGAGGTAATGCAGTACTTGGTAGATGTTGACCCTGCGGCTAAGGCTATAGGTGCAGTTAATACTTTGGTTAGAATGGAAGAGGGCTATAAGGGATATAACACAGATATGCCAGGACTTTATAAGGCTATAACTAGTGAGGGCCTTGACCTTGCAGGAAGTAAGGTCATTATGTTTGGCGCAGGTGGTGCGGCTAGAGCAGTGGCTTATATGTGCGTAAATTATGGTGCAAGTAAAGTATATATAGTAAACAGAACTTATGAAAATGCTAAGAAAATAGCAGAGGATATGAATAAGGCCTTTGATAAGGATGTAATTGTACCTGTTTCATCAGACTCCTATAAGGATATTCCGGTTGATAGCTATTTATTTATTCAGTGTACTTCTGTTGGATTACATGAGAAGGACGGACTTCCTTTGGTAGATGATAAAGAGTTTTTTAATATGGCCATAGCAGGGGTGGATTTGATTTATAACCCTGCAAAGACCCCTTTTTTAAAGCTTATGGAAGATTTGGGAAAGAAAGCTATAAATGGACTTAAGATGCTTTTATATCAAGGGGTTATGGCTTATGAATTATGGAATGAGTTGACTGTATCTGATGAGCTTGTTGAAAAGGTTTATATTGCTTTAAGAAAGGCAATTTATGGAGATAATATAGTTCTTATTGGCTTTATGGGCTCTGGAAAGACCACTGTAGGAAGATATATAGAAAGCCACTATGGATATTCTTTCCTCGATACAGATGCTTATATCGAAGAAAAAGAGGGTATGAGTATCAGTGATATATTTGCTACAAAAGGAGAAGAATATTTTAGAAAACTAGAGACTGAGGTATTAGAAGAGTTATCCTTAAACCTTAGTAATACAGTTGTTTCCACCGGTGGTGGTATGCCTCTTAAAGAGGGAAATGCCAGATTTCTTAAAAAAATTGGTAAGGTATTTTACCTAAAGGCTTCATCAAGTTCCATATATGAGAGGGTAAAGGATGATACAGGACGCCCACTTTTACAAGTAAAGGATCCATATGCTAAGGTTTGTGAAATGCTTGAGATAAGAAATCCTATATATGAAACAGCATCAGACTTTATATTAGATACTGATAGAAGGGAAGTTGAGACCATCGCATCGACTATAACATCAAATATATAATTTAATACAAAAAATGTTTCTTTTTTACAGAGAATACATATATTTTTCTTGAAGAGTTACTTTAGAAATGATATAATAACTAAGATTGCATTAAGACCCAACCGAGACTACTGAAAATATCATTTTTAAGGTAACTCTTTTAGGTTTGAAGTGGTATTTTCAGTTGTTTCGGCGTCTTAATGAAAAAATATTTTTTTAAGGAGAATTTGTATTATGTACAAGAAGTTTGAGATGGAACTTGCCGGCAGAACTCTTCGTGTAGATGTTGGCAGAGTTGCAAAGCAGGCAAACGGTGCAGCTTTAATGCACTATGGAGACACAGTTGTATTATCAACAGCAACAGCTTCAGAGAAGCCAAGAGAGGGTATTGATTTCTTCCCACTTTCAGTTGAGTATGAGGAGAAGCTTTACGCAGTTGGTAAGATTCCAGGAGGATTCAACAAGAGAGAGGGTAAGGCAAGTGAAAATGCTATCCTTACATCAAGAGTTATCGATAGACCTATGAGACCACTTTTCCCTAAGGACTATCGTAATGACGTTACTCTTAACAATATGGTTATGTCAGTTGACCCAGAGTGTTCACCAGAGCTTACAGCTATGCTTGGTTCAGCAATAGCTACAGCTATTTCAGATATTCCATTTGACGGCCCATGTGCAACTACACAGGTTGGTCTTGTTGATGGAGAGTTTATCTTCAACCCAAATGCTACTCAGAATCTCGTGTCAGACCTTAAGCTTACTGTAGCTTCTACAAGAGATAAGGTTATCATGATTGAGGCTGGTGCAAATGAGGTACCTGAGGATAAGATGATTGAGGCAATTTATGCAGCTCATGAGTTAAATCAGAAGGTTATCGCATTCATAGACCAGATTGTTGCTGAGTGTGGTAAGCCAAAGCACGAGTATACAAGCTGTGCAGTACCTGAGGAGCTTTTTGCTGCCATTAAGGAGATTGTTACTCCAGAGCAGATGGAGGTTGCCGTATTCACAGATGAGAAGCAGGTAAGAGAAGAAAATATCAGACAGATTAAGGACAAGCTTGAAGAAGCTTTCGCTGATAATGAAGAGTGGTTAGCAGTTCTTGATGAGGCTGTTTATCAGTATCAGAAGAAGACTGTTCGTAAGATGATTCTTAAAGATCACAAGCGTCCAGACGGAAGAGAGATTACTCAGATTAGAAAGCTTGCTGCTGAGACAGATATTATCCCAAGAGTTCATGGTTCAGCTATGTTCACTAGAGGACAGACTCAGATTTGTAACGTTGTAACTTTAGCACCTCTTTCAGAGGCTCAGAAGTTAGATGGTCTTGATGAGAATGCAACAACTAAGAGATATATGCACCACTACAACTTCCCATCATACTCAGTTGGTGAGACTAAGCCATCTAGAGGACCTGGACGTAGAGAGATTGGACATGGTGCTCTTGCAGAGAGAGCTCTTATTCCAGTACTTCCATCAGAGGAAGAGTTCCCATATGCAATTCGTTCCGTATCTGAGACATTTGAGTCAAACGGTTCAACTTCTATGGCTTCAACTTGTTCATCATGTATGGCACTTATGGCAGCTGGTGTACCAATAAAGAAGATGGTTGCTGGTATTTCATGTGGTCTTGTAACTGGTGACACTGATGATGATTATGTACTTCTTACAGATATCCAGGGTCTTGAGGATTTCTTCGGAGATATGGACTTTAAGGTAACTGGTACAACTGAGGGTATCACAGCTATTCAGATGGATATTAAGATTCACGGTCTTACTAGACCTATCGTTGAAGGTGCTATTGCAAGATGTCGTGAGGCTAGAATGTTCATCATGGATACATGTATGAAGCCAGCTATTTCAGAGCCAAGAGCTCAGGTCGGTGAGTTTGCACCAAAGATTATCCAGACTGTAGTTGATCCAGAGAAGATTGGTGAGATTATTGGTCAGAGAGGTAAGACAATCAACGCTATTATCGAGGAGACTGGCGTTAAGATTGATATAGATGATGAAGGTAGAGTTTCTATCTGTGGCGTTGAGCAGGCAGGTATGGACAAGGCACTTAAGATTATTCGTTCAATTGTTGACCCACTTGAGGTAGGCAATACTTACGAGGGTAAGGTAGTTCGTATTATGAACTTCGGTGCATTTGTTGAGCTTTCACCTAACAAGGATGGTCTTATCCACATTTCAAAGCTTGCAGACCACAGAGTTGAAAAGGTTGAGGATGTAGTAAATATTGGCGATGAGGTAAGAGTTAAGGTTCTTGAAATCGATAGAATGGGCAAGGTTAGCCTTAGCTTAAAAGACGCAGAATAATATAAATTTCTTATACTAGGAGGGCATTTCATGCGATTTGGTTATTTTGATGAGATTAACAAAGAATATGTTATAGACAGACCAGACACACCAGCCCCATGGGCAAACTATTTAGGCTCACCGGAGTATGGTGCCATCATATCTAACAACGCAGGTGGATACAGCTTTGTTAAATCTGGCGCTAACGGAAGAATACTTAGATATGTATTTAATAACTGTGACCAGCCAGGTAGATATATTTACCTTAAGGACAATGATTCAAAGGACTATTGGTCAGCTTCATGGCAACCTGTAGGTAAGGATTTAGCCCAGTACAAGAGTGAGTGTCATCACGGTACAGGATATACCAACATAAAGGCTTCTTATTCAGGTATTGATTCAGAGGCACTTTACTACGTACCACTTGATAAGACTCATGAAGTATGGAAATTAAAAGTAACAAATAATTCAGATGCTGAGAGAAATCTCTCAGTATTTGGATACTGTGAATTTACAAACGATAACAACTACGAGCAGGATCAGGTTAACCTTCAGTATACACTTTTCATTACCAGAACATATTTTATGGGTAATAGAATTAAGCAGGTTATCAATGAGAATGTTAATAAGGGTATCGCTATGGATGGAAACACTGCATTTACAAGATTCTTTGGTCTTGCTGGTGCAGATGTAGCAAGCTATTGTGGAGATAAGGAAGTTTTCCTTGGAAGATATCATTCATATGCTAATCCTGTAGGTGTTGAGAATGGTGATTTGGGTAATGCCCTTAACTATAACTCAAATGCTTGTGGTGCACTTGAAACTAAGATTACTCTTGTACCTGGTGAGAGCAAAGAGATAGCGTTTATTCTTGGCATGAAGGATGATGCTGAGACTGAGGCAGTTATGGCTACTTATGCAGATGTGGCTACTCAGACTGCTAATGAATTAAAGGAATTAAAGGATAACTGGCATGGTAAGCTTTCACATTTACAGGTTAAGACTCCTAGTGAGGCTTTCAATGCTATGATTAATACTTGGAATGCTTATCAGTGCTTTATGACATTTATCTGGTCTAGAGCAGCATCTTTCTCATACTGTGGTCTTAGAAATGGCTATGGTTATAGAGATACTGTTCAGGATATTCAGGGTATTATTCATCTTGAACCAGAGATGGCACTTGATAAGATTAGATTTATGCTTTCAGCTCAGGTAGATAATGGTGGTGGACTTCCACTTGTTAAGTTTAACCACAATGCAGGACATGAGGATACTCCAGATGATCCTTCATATGTTAAGGCTACAGGACATCCTGCTTATAGAGCTGATGATGCATTATGGTTGTTCCCAACTATTTATAAGTATATTGCAGAATCTGGCAATGTTGACTTCATCGATGAGGTTATAGTATTTGCTAATGGCGGAGAGGGCACAGTGTATGAGCATCTTAAGAGAGCTATAGACTTCTCTATGAATCGTCTTGGTAACAACAATATGCCTGCTGGTCTTCACGCAGACTGGAATGACTGCTTAAGACTTGGTAAGAAGGGTGAATCAACCTTCGTTGCAATGCAGCTTTACTATGCAATGACAGTGCTTCGTATGTTCTCAGAGATAAAAGAGGATACAGAGTACATTGCATATCTTGATAAGATTCAGAAGGAATTAGGAGATACTATCCAGACTAAGTGCTGGGAGGATGACAGATATATCAGAGGCTACAAGGAAGATGGTCAGATTATCGGTTCTAAGCATGACCCAGAGGCTAATATGTGGCTTAATCCACAGTCATGGGCTGTTATAAGTGGACTTGCTTCAAAGGAGCAGGCTGAAGCTGCTCTTGAGTCAGTTCACAGAGAACTTAGTACTCCTTATGGATGTAGACTTATGGCTCCATCTTATGTAGAGCATGCTTTTGATGGTGCTTTGATGTTGCTCTTTAACCCATCAACTAAGGAGAATGGTGGTATATTCTCACAGCCACAGGGATGGATTATTCTTGCTGAGGCTCTTATGGGTCATGGAAACAGAGCATTTGAGTACTTTACAAACAGCTCACCTGCATCTATGAATGACAAGGCGGAGATTCGTAAGCTTGAGCCATATTGCCATGGTCAGTTTACAGAGAGCTCTGAGTCACCATTTGAGGGTAGAAGCCATGTTCATTGGCTTACTGGTACAGCTTCAACCGTTATGGTTGGTTGTGTTGAAGGTATCCTCGGTATGAGACCGGACTTTAACGGTATTCGTATTGCACCATCTGTATCATCAGATTGGAAGGAATTTGAGATTTCAAAGGATTTCAGAGGTAAGAAGCTTAATATTAAGGTTCAAAACCCTGATGGAGCAGAGAGTGGCTACAAGAGCCTGACTCTTAATGGCAAGGCTATGGAAGATAACTACATTCCATTTGCTGAACTTGCAGATACAAATGAGATTATTCTCACTATGTAAAAAAAAGGTAACCCACAGTAGCTATTTTATAATTAGATAGAATGCTATAATCCAATCAATGAATTAATTAAGTGATTTAACTAGTTCATATGTGGGGTGTTTTATATAAGAATGACTTTACTGCAACCTTAGGGTCTCGGTAAAGTCATTTTTTATGTAAAAAGATAATATACATAAACAAAAGTTGATATAACAATAATAAGTTATATATTGATTTTTTTAGAAATTATGGTATTATATCCCTTGTATTTTTTATTGTAATAAGGAGAAGCGTATATGTTGAAAAAAGGTTTATTAAAGAAAATCACAGTATTTGCAATTATGGGAATCATGAGTTTATCATTAATTGCATGTGACAAGAAGGAAACTGAGAAGGAAAAAGAGGATAAAACAGAAGAAATCACAGAAGAAATTACAGAAGAAGCAGAGCCTGTGATTCCAGAAGATGCAGAGGAATTCAATGGTGTATATTTTGTTGTGCCAGAAGGTTTCACAAAGGATGCTGCAGGTTCAGATGCAACAGCTGTAGCTTACCTCAACGAGGAGGAGGGTATAGCCTTTGTTATGGCTGTAGATACAGCTAACTCTGCAACAGAATCAGCAGCTATGGATGCTTTTGACGCACAGATTAAGCAAGTATTCGGTACTCATGTAACTTCAAGCCCTGTATCATACAATGGATATTCAGCAACAGAGTGGGTTACTGATGCAACAGATGATTCATATGAAGGACGTTCATTAGTTATTTGCGATGGCTCATTACTCATATATGTTGAGTATGTTTCATATACAGGTGGTCTTGGATACTATGACGATTTAGTTGAGTCAATTGTATACTAATTTGATTTGTTAATATTTTTGCAGAAAAAGGGAATGCATAAGTCATTCCCTTTTTTTTATTTCGTAAACAAGATTTGATTTAAAGATAATAATATGATATTCTGTTAATATATGTGGTTTATTTGATTAAATGTGGCATTTTATGAGAGGTGTAGAGGAACGATTATGCAAAATAAGTACGAAAGATGTCCTAATTGTATGCAACAAGTTGGTAATGCGGATTGTTGCCCATACTGCAATTTTGATGTTGCGGGGTATGAAGAGATTAGCAATTCTCTTGAACCATTTACTGTATTACAGAACAAGTATATGGTTGGTCGTGTTATAGGTGTTGGTGGTTTTGGAATTACTTATATAGGTTGGGATATGAATCTCCAGACCTATATTGCCATTAAGGAGTATTTTCCAGAAGCTTTGGCTGTACGTGACAAAACTGTTTCTATGACAAAGGTCAACCCTACTGCGTCAAAAAAAGAAGTATACGATAAAGGTTTGACTAAATATGTTGAAGAAGCAAGAACTCTTTCAAAATTTTATGACTTGCAGGGTATTGTATCAGTAAAAGACTTTTTCTATGAAAATGGTACCGGATATATTGTAATGGAGTATATTAATGGTATTACTTTGAAAGAATACCTTAAAAATTCTGGTGGAAGATTGGAAGAGAATGTTGTGTTGGCACTTATGAAACCAGTGCTTGCATCTTTGGCACAGATTCATAATTCTGGTATGCTTCACAGAGATATTAGTCCTGATAATATAATGGTAGACAACAAGAATCGTATTAAGCTTATTGATTTTGGTGCGGCTAGATTACAGGCTTCTACAGATGATAAGACATATACGGTTATGTTAAAGCATGGATATGCCCCTGTTGAACAATATTATTCTAATGGAAGGCAGGGTCCGTGGACAGATGTATATAGTATTTGTGCTACAATGTACAAGATGCTTACGGGAAAGACGCCTCAAAATAGCATAGAGCGTATGGAAAGTGATGGATATATATCACCTGCTGATTTAGGAATCAGCATATCACAAAGATTAGATTATGTATTACGAAAAGGACTAGCAGTTAGAGCTGAGGATAGATATCAAACTGTGAGTCAGATGTTTGCGGAATTATTTGGTAACCAATATGGCGGGGAATATATATCACAGCCTGCCCCTGTATCATATACCACAGGTTATGAGAATAATAATACAGGTTATGTTCAGAAGAAAAAAACAGGACTTGTGGTAGGTATAATTATCGGTGTTGTTGCAGTTATTGCCATTGTTGTAGCATTGATTTTTGGCTTAAAGGGTAAAGACAAAAAAGATGATGACACAACCACAGAAAAGATAACTACCGAAGATACAACTACAGAAGAACCTACAACAACTGAAAAAGAGACTACTGAAGAAATCACAGAGGATCTAGATACAGAAGATCCAGATACAGAAGAGCCTGATAATACTGAAGATGTTATCGGCGAGGAAAGAGATGAGATATGTGGTGTTAGCTTTGTTATTCCTGAAGGATTCTACTTGGAAAAAGAGGACAGCACAACTATAAGTTATGTTCATGATGATGCTATTGCATTTGTTATAGCTGTTGATGATGCCAACACTTTAACAACGTCAGATGCGATAAGTATGTTTGACGAAGAAATTGCTGCAACATATGGTAACCATATATATTCATATCCAGTAACTTATAATGGATATTCTGGAATTGAGTGGTGTACAGATTCAGCAGAAGGTACATATCTTGGAAGATCATTAGTGTTCTGTGAGGGTGATACATTGATATATATGGAGTATGTATCATATTCAGGTGAATTGACAGGATATGATGAATTTGTTGATTCCTTAGTGCTTCCGTTTGAACGTCACCAAATACATAATGTTAGCTATACGGTACCGGAAGGTTTTGTTGATGATGAAAGTGGTGATGAAGACTCAAAGATATATGTTTATAATGATGAGTCGATGTTCCTTTTTGGTGTGGTTCCTGGAAACTATGATGAAGCTGAAGTATGTGAGATGATGGATGATGAATTAAAGGTTTCTTACGGTGATCAGATTTATTCTTATGAGATGACATATAATGGTCATACTGGAACTGAGTGGGTACTTGATACAAGTGATGGATGGGAAGGCCGAGCATTCCTTATTTGTGAAGATTCTATGTGGATTTATGTAGAATATATTACCTATATATCTAATTTAGATTTGTATTATGGAATTTTAGAGTCAATAACATATTAATAATTTATTTCTTTACTAATTTCAGGCACTTGCAATAGCAAGTGCCTTTTTTGAATAAAAAAATATATATTCCACATAATATTGAAAAATATAGTATGAGGAGTTTATATGGAAAATAGCAGAGAAAATGATAATGTTACAAATAGTATTTCAGAGGAAAAAACACAAAAAGAGTTAATTAAGGATTATGGTCAGATAACCTTATCAGGAAACAAATTTCATCAGAGAATACATTTGCTCAACATTATAGGAGAAATTGAGGGACATGAAAATTTGGGCAGTAATTCAAAGACAAGTAAGTATGAACATATTTTGCCACAGCTTGCTGCCGTTGAGGATAGTCAGGATATAGATGGAGTGTTAATTCTTCTTAATACTGTAGGTGGAGATGTTGAAGCAGGTCTTGCCATAGCTGAGATGATTGCCTCCTTAAGTAAGCCTAAGGTCTGTCTTGTCCTTGGTGGAGGACATTCCATAGGTGTTCCCCTTGCTGTGTCCGGTGATGTTACTTTTATAGTTCCTTCAGCCACAATGGTGATTCACCCTATAAGAGTTTCGGGAATGGTCCTCGGTGTAAAGCAAAATTATGAATATATTGAACGCATGCAGGATAGAATAATTGAGTTTACAGTGAATCACAGTGGTATAAGGGAAGAAGAGCTGAGAAAGATTATGTTTAATACAACGGAGCTTACAAAAGACATTGGTTCTATGATTGTAGGCAAGCAGGCCGTTGAGAAAGGAATAATTGACAGAGTTGGTGGAATAAACAGTGCATTATCTTGCCTTTACGACTTGATAAATAATGGGAAAAATAGTAAAATAACAGAGTATGGGTTTATAAATGATAAGGAGAGTTAAGGATGGCAAGTAAAGGTAAAACCGGAAGTGCTTCCAGTCGTTCTACATCAAGTAGAAAGACTGGTAATAGTAAGTCCGGTAATAGAGTTGATAATACATATACAAACAAAAGAAAGGCTGCTGCAAGAAAGGCATTGGAAGAACCTGAAGAATCAAGAGCGGGAGAAATATGGATATTTATATATCTTGCGCTAGCTGTTTTTTTGCTTTGCAGTAATTTTGGTTGGTGCGGAGTTGTTGGTGATTTTGTTTCCAATATAATTTTTGGATTGGTGGGAACAGTGGCATATCTAGTGCCAATCTATGGCTTTTTCTCCGCAGCATTTCTTATTTCAAATGGTGCGCATAGAAAGATTATAAAAAGAGTGTTATGTGTGGGCATATTCCTAGTAGTGATTTCTTTTATTTGTCAGCTTATCACTGGAGTTGACGGAGCAAGTATTGTGTCCCTTTACAAAGATGGAGCTAATGAGAACAAAGGTGGCGGTGTGATTCTAGGTGGAATCCTTGTGTTGCTACATAAACTCATTGGTACAACAGGCTCTATTATTGTGATTATACTCCTCACTATTATAGGAATAATTGTTGTTATGGATGTATCTATTATTGACATGATTAAGGATTCCTTTAATGGTGATGATGAGGATGAAGACGAGGAATACGATGATGTAATATCCTTGGATGAAAGAAGAAAGAATAACCGAAACAAAAATGTGCTTAATAGTATTAAGGTTTTAGAGTCTGAAGATTCCAAGAAGAAAAGCAAAAAATCTAAAAATAATATTGTTGAGTCGGAAGAGGTTCATGAATTAAAGCCTATAAAAGAGGATGAGTATTTATTTACTCCAAGTAAGAGTAAGGATTTCTTCGCGGATGCAAGCTTTGATTCAACAAGCACAGAAAATGATGGATTTGGTGAGAACGAAGATGTTACTGAGCTTACACCAGTGAAGAGAAGACGCAAGAAAACTAAGGAATCTCACGCTGAGATGTTAGAAGCTGTAGAAGAGGTAACAAAGGATATTGGTGTAACAACTACTGCCAGTGTTGCAGGTACTCAAAAATCTAGTTTTACAGAGGATAAACCATCTGTTGATATTGTGCCTAAAAAACAGCCAGTAGCTGTTAATAACGGCGAATATGTATTTCCACCAATTGATTTGCTAAAAACTAACAAGTCAAAGACAAGTGGAAATTCCGATGCAAGTGTAAGAGAAACAGCTATGAAGCTTAAGAGTACTCTTGAGAACTTCGGTGTAAATGTTACAATCACTGATTACAGCTGTGGACCATCTGTTACAAGATATGAGCTTCAGCCAGAACAAGGTGTTAAGGTTAGTAAGATAGTTAATCTTGCTGATGATATTAAGCTTAATCTTGCGGCTGCGGATATCCGTATAGAGGCACCTATTCCTGGAAAGGCTGCTATTGGTATAGAAGTACCTAACAAGGAAGCTTCTTCTGTATACTTTAGAGATTTGCTTGAGTCAGACAGTTTCAAGAAGTTCCCTTCTAATATTGCCTTTGCAGTAGGTAAAGATATAGGAGGACAGGTTATTGTAGCAGACATTGCCAAGATGCCTCACCTTCTTGTTGCAGGTGCTACAGGTTCAGGTAAATCAGTATGTATAAATACCCTTATTATGAGTATTTTGTACAAGGCTAATCCAAATGATGTAAAGCTTATTATGGTTGACCCTAAACAGGTTGAACTCAGTATATACAATGGTATACCTCATATGCTTATACCAGTTGTTACAGACCCTAAGAAAGCAGCAGGAGCACTTAATTGGGCTGTGCTTGAAATGACAAACAGATATCAGCTTTTTGCTCAGTATAATGTTCGTAATCTCCAGGGATACAATGAAAAGGTGAAAGAGGTTACAGGCTCTGAGGAGGGTAATGAGGACTTAAAGAAGCTTCCACAGATAATCATTATCGTAGATGAGCTTGCAGACCTTATGATGGTTGCTCACGGTGAGGTGGAGGATGCTATAGTTAGACTTTCACAGCTTGCCCGTGCAGCAGGTATACATCTTGTTATTGCAACTCAGAGACCTTCGGTTGATGTTATTACTGGTCTTATTAAGGCCAATGTACCATCTAGAATTGCAATGACAGTTTCATCCGGTGTGGATTCACGTACAATTCTTGATATGAATGGTGCGGAGAAGCTTCTCGGCAAGGGTGATATGCTCTTTTATCCAACAGGTTATCCAAAACCTGTTCGTGTACAGGGTGCATTCCTTTCGGATGATGAAATTGCCAATGTAGTAGATTTCCTTAAGTCAAACAACGGTGAATCTTCCTACGATGATAAGATTACACAGGAGATTGCTAGCACATCTTTAGGCAGTGGAGCTTCCACTGGTGGCTCAGGTTCTGATTTAGATGAATACTTTGTGGATGCAGGTAAGTTTATTATTGGCAAGGATAAGGCATCTATCGGTATGCTTCAACGAGTATATAAGATTGGTTTCAACAGAGCGGCTCGTATTATGGACCAGTTGTCTGATGCAGGAGTTGTTGGACCAGAAGAGGGAACTAAGCCTAGAAAAGTGCTTATGTCCATGGAAGAATTTGAAAACTATGTAGAAGAGAATTTGTAAATTACATAGATATATAGTATTATAATGCATTATGAGAAAATGAGGAGAGAGAATATGTTAACAGATATTGAAATTGCACAGCAGTCTAAGTTATATAATGTTAAGGACGTGGCTGCTTCTATTGGAATAACGGAAGATGACCTTGAGATGTACGGAAAGTACAAGGCGAAGCTTTCTGACGAATATATGGATTCAGTTAAGGATAATAAGGATGGTAAGCTTATTCTTGTAACAGCTATTAATCCAACTCCAGCAGGAGAGGGTAAGACTACTGTTACAGTTGGTCTTGGTCAGGCTATGGGTAAGCTTGGCAAGAAGTCAATTATTGCACTCCGTGAGCCATCTCTTGGACCATGTTTCGGTGTTAAGGGTGGAGCTGCCGGTGGTGGATATTCACAGGTTGTACCTATGGAGGATTTAAATCTTCACTTTACAGGTGATTTTCATGCTATAACCTCTGCCAATAACCTTCTTGCGGCAGTTATGGATAATCATATTCATCAGGGAAATGCTCTTCGTATTGACCCTAAGAGAATAGTTTTTAAGCGTTGTCTTGATATGAATGACAGAGCCTTAAGAAGCATTATTGTAGGTATGGGAAAGAAGGCAGACGGTGTGGTTCGTCAGGATGGATTTGTAATTACAGTTGCATCTGAGATTATGGCAATTCTTTGTCTTGCCAGTGATATCAAGGATTTACAGGATAGACTTAGCAAGATAATTGTGGCGTATACTTATGACAATGAGCCGGTTACAGCAGGAGAGCTTAAGTGTGTAGGTTCTATGACAGCTCTTTTAAAGGATGCAATAAAGCCTAACCTTATTCAGACATTAGAGCATACACCAGCCCTTGTTCACGGTGGACCATTTGCCAATATTGCTCATGGATGTAACTCTGTAAGAGCAACAAAGACTGCACTTAAGATTGCGGACTATGTAATTACTGAGGCCGGATTTGGTGCAGACCTTGGTGCAGAGAAGTTCTTTGATATAAAGTGTCGTATGGCGGGACTCAAGCCAGATGCGGTAGTTCTTGTAGCTACAGTTAGAGCCCTTAAATATAATGGTGGTGTGGCTAAGGCTGACTTAAATAATGAGAACATAGATGCTCTTTCTAAGGGTATTGTAAACCTTGAAAAACACATTGAGAATCTTCAGATGTATGGAGTCCCTGTTGTGGTTACTCTCAATAGATTTGTGGCTGATACAGATGCAGAACTTAACTTTGTTAAGAAATTCTGTGAGGAGAGAGGTTGTGACTTTGCCCTTGCCAATGTATGGGAAAAAGGTGGCGAAGGTGGCGTAGAGCTTGCTAAGGCAGTGCTTAACACTCTTGAGACAAAGGAGAGCAATTTCAAGGTATTATACGAGGATGATTTAACTATCAAGGAAAAGATTGAAACTGTTGCCACAAAGATTTATGGTGCAAAGGATGTGACTTACAGCACTGAGGCTTCAAATGCTATTGCTAAGATAGAGGCTATGGGTATGGGATATATGCCTGTATGTATGGCTAAGAATCAATATTCTCTTTCAGATGATGCTTCACTTCTTGGCAGACCAGAAGGATTTACTGTAAATATTAGAGAAGTATATGTAAGTGCTGGAGCAGGCTTTGTAGTTGCTATAACTGGTGCAATTATGACTATGCCTGGACTTCCAAAAGTTCCTGCTGCAGAGAGAATTTTTGTAGATGATGAAGGTGTAATTAACGGATTGTTCTAATTTTATATACACGGGGGTGTTTTTATGGGGAAGAAATTACGTACAGTCCTTACTTATCTATTGCTTGCCTTTTGTTTGACTGGTTGTTCTGTGGCATCTGAAAAGGAAGTGGTTAAGTATGCCGAGGAAAAGTATGGTGAGGCCACTCTTCTTAGGACGGAAGAACAGGGTGACGAAGAGATAACCTGTTATTTTAAAGACAAAGAATATGGCTTCGAATATTCTGTTTCGAGCTATATGAATGATATCATCATAGATGGTGCAAGCTTTGGCTCTGCAGAAAACAAAGGCAGTAATTTTGATATTCAGTACTATAACTATATAAATGACGCTATTGAGTCTGATATAGCATCCATAGAACAAAAGTACAATGTGGATATTTCCATATCTGATGGAACATACATATATTATTTTGCCAAGGTTTCATACAAGTCAAAGGACACAACCAATGTGGCACTTGTCACCAAAGAAGTCAGCGATTTATATACTACTTTGGATACAAGACATTATTGGAAGGATTTGGATGTTGAAGCCTATGATATGGATGGTAGCTATTTAGGTGCATACCATTATGAACAGGGTAAGTGGATGACACCGGAGGATGAAAATGATTTATTTTATATTGAACATATTAAAAATCTTAACGCCGAAGCTGTATATCTAAGAAAAGAACAACATTTATTTACTGAGACAGGAGTAAATATTAATGATGTTGTTACCGTTTTGGGCGACCCCGAGGTAACAGTTGATTCTACAGTTACATACTATATTTTCTCTGTAGATAAAGAAGAGTATTATATGTGTGATTTTATGGTAATGAATGACATTGGTGGATTTGAATGGTATACAAATTATAAAGAATAATTTTTGCATGACAAGGAGGAAATTATGGCTCAGATAATCGATGGAAAATTAATTTCTAAGCAGATTAAGGATGAATTAAAGGAAAAGGTGGCTACACTTAAGAGTGAAGGCAAGGAAATATGTCTTGCAGTTATTCAGGTGGGCAATGACCCTGCTTCAACAGTGTATGTTGGCAACAAGAAAAAGGCTTGTGAGTACATTGGAATTAAGTCTCTTGCCTATGAGGTTCCAGAGGAGACAACCGAGGAGGAGCTTCTTGGTATTATAGATAAGCTTAATAAGGATGATTCTGTACATGGTATACTTGTTCAGCTCCCTGTTCCAAAGCACATCAATGAGGAAAAGATTATCAATGCCATTTCTCCATCAAAGGATGTAGACGGTTTCCATCCTGCTAGTGTTGGTGCACTTAGTATAGGTCAGAAGGGGTTTGTGTCCTGTACACCTGCTGGTGTAATTCAGCTTCTTAAACGTTCCAACATAGAGATTTCTGGCAAGGAATGTGTAGTAATCGGAAGAAGTAATATAGTTGGTAAGCCTATGAGTATGCTTTTACTCAGGGAAAATGGCACAGTTACTATATGTCATTCAAGAACTAAGGAATTAAAAGAGGTTTGTAAGAGAGCAGATATACTTGTGGTTGCTATCGGTAAGCCTCGTATGATAGATGCATCTTATGTAAAAGAAGGTGCTACAGTTATAGATGTAGGTATTCATAGAGATGAGAATAACAAGCTCTGTGGTGACGTGGATTACGCATCAGTTGAGCCAGTTGCAGGTGCAATAACTCCTGTTCCTGGTGGAGTTGGACCTATGACTATAGCTATGCTTATGAATAATTGTGTGGAAGCAGGTTTAAATGATTAATATGAATATATTATTAGTTTCACTTGGCTGTGACAAGAATCTTTGTGACAGTGAAGCTATGCTTGGGCTACTTAGAGCCAACAATTACAATATAACTAATGATGAGCAAGAGGCAGATGTGGTAGTTGTTAATACCTGTAGCTTTATTCATGATGCTATGGAGGAAAGTATTAATACCATACTTGAGATGGCTCAGTTAAAACAGGGACGATTAAAGTATCTGATTGTTACTGGCTGTTTGGCGGAGCGTTTCAAGGAAGAGATATTTGATGAGATTCCTGAGGTGGATGCATGTCTTGGCACGGCTAGCTTTGATAAGATAGTAGAGGTAATTAATGACCTTGAGGGAAAGGATAAAATAGCTGTTTTTGAGGATTTGGGAAGACTCCCCCTTGTGGATACGAAGAGAGTTATTACTTCCGGTACATTTATGGGATATCTAAAAATTGCTGAAGGATGCAATAAGTTCTGTACCTATTGTGTTATACCTCACATAAGGGGAAGATACAGAAGTGTACCTATGGAAAAGCTTATTACGGAGGCTTCATATATGGCTTCTCAGGGAATAAAAGAGCTTATTCTTGTGGCTCAGGAGACAACCTGTTATGGAATAGACCTTTATGGCAAGAAGTCTTTACCTAAGCTTGTTAACGAGATTGCTAAGATTGAGGGTATAGAGTGGATAAGACTTATGTACTGTTATCCAGAAGAGATAGATGATGAACTTATAGAACTTTTTGCTACTGAGGAAAAGCTTTGTAAGTATATTGATATGCCTCTTCAGCATTCTGAGGATAGTATATTAAAGAGAATGGGAAGAAAGACTGACAAGGAGTCTATCAAATCAGTTATTGCTAAGCTTAGAGCAAAATGCCCTGATATCGCTATAAGAACTACTCTTATTTCTGGATTTCCGGGAGAAACTGAGGAAGAACATAATAATCTGCTTGAGTTTATTGATGAGATGGAGTTTGACAGACTGGGTGTATTTACCTATTCGAGAGAGGATGGGACTCCGGCAGCTAGCTTTGATAATCAGGTGGATGAGGAGCTTGCATCAAACTGGCGTGATGAGATAATGGAGCTTCAGCAGGAGGTTTCTTTAGATAAGAATCAAGAGCTGGTAGGAACCATCCAAAAAGTCATTATAGAAGGATATTCTCCAGAGGATGATGTATATGTGGGACGTACCTTTAGAGATGCTCCGAATGTGGATGGCATGGTTTTTGTAGAATGTGACTATGAGCTTATTTCAGGTACCATAGTTGATGTTATGATAAAAGAGGCAGGACCTTATGACTTAATAGGAGGAATAGTAGATGAACTTACCTAACAAACTTACGATACTTAGAGTTATATTAATTCCCTTTTTCTTGGTAGCCCTTATGGTGGATGCTATACCATATGGAAAGTGGATTGCAGTTGGAATATTTGTAATTGCAAGCTTTACAGATATGTTAGATGGAAAGATTGCTAGAAAGTATAATTTGATAACCAATTTTGGTAAATTTATGGATCCTTTAGCAGATAAGCTTCTTGTTTGTTCTGCTATGATAGCTCTTATTGAACTTGACAGAATTCCTGCTTGGGTTGTAATTATAATAATCGCAAGAGAATTTATTATAAGTGGATTTAGACTTGTTGCATCAGATAACGGAGTTGTAATAGCTGCCGGTTGGTGGGGCAAGGTAAAAACTGTAGTACAGATGGTTATGATTATATTCATCATGTGCGACTTTGGAGGAAAGCTTGTAGGTATAGTTGAAGATGTACTTATCTATGCTGCCTTAGCTCTTACAATTATCTCTCTTATTGATTACCTTGTTAAGAATAAGGGTGTACTTTCTGATACAAAATAAAATGAAACATATATGATATAAAATCCCTTTTTATATGAAAGGGATTTTTATATTTGAAAGGGGATATTATATGGAAACTGGTATGATAGAGCTTAATAAAATAGCAGAGAAATTAGTAAATAAGCTTATGGAGGATAAATTAACCATAACAACAGCGGAGTCATGTACAGGAGGAATGATTGCATCTACAATAGTAAATGTACCAGGCGCATCCTATGTGCTAAATGAGGCTATTGTCACATATTCAAATGATGCAAAAATGAAATATCTTGGCGTGGACAACGATTCATTGGATACATATGGTGCTGTATCGGAAGAGGTTGCAAGACAGATGGTTGAAGGTATTGCAAAGGAAGCAAAGGCAGATTTTGCTATAGCGGTTACAGGAATAGCAGGACCTGATGGTGGAACAATAGAAAAACCAGTGGGAACAGTCTATGCAGGATTTTATTGTAAAGGTAGAGTAGAAGTAAAAAGATACAATTTTAATGGAGATAGATATTGTATAAGAATAAGTACAACAAAAGAGGTGCTTAATGATATATACGATATGATAATAAACCAATAAAAATTTATAGAAAAATCAAGTTAATTGACTACAGTAAATTGTGTTGCAAAAATTGCTATAAATAATGAAAAAATGTAGAAGATTAGCTTGATTTACTTCATTAAAAGGGGTATTATTATAATCGGAAGAAATTGGTCTTATTTTCGGATAAGGACCTAAAATAAATATAACGGAGGACTTAAAATGAGTAACAAACTTAGTTTGTCAGCAAGCGACAGAATCAATACTTTGCTTGATGACGCAAGCTTTGTTGAGGTTGGTGCTTATGTTACTGCAAGAGCAACTGATTTCAACATGCCAGAAAATGATACTCCAAAAGATGGTGTAATTACCGGATATGGTGTTATCAATGGAAAATTAGTCTATGTTTATAGTCAGGATGCAACAGTTCTTGGTGGTGCTATCGGTGAAATGCATGCTAAGAAGATTGCTAAGATTTATGACATGGCTATGAAGGTTGGAGCACCTGTTGTTGGTCTTATTGACTGTGCAGGACTTAGACTTCAGGAGGCTATGGATGCTATGAATGCATTCGGCGAGCTTTACCTTAAGCAGACTTTGGCTTCAGGTGTAATTCCACAGATTACAGCTATTTTTGGAACATGTGGTGGTGGAGCTGCACTTATTCCAACATTAACAGACTTTACATTTATGACAGCTGAGGGAACAAAGTTATTTGTTAACAGTCCTAATGCATTAGATGGCAACAATGCTACTAAGCTTGATACTGCAAGTGCTGATTACTTAAGCAATAACACTTCACTTGTTGATGGTGTGTGCGATGATGATATGTCAGTTCTTACAGAGATTAGAACTCTTATTGATATCCTTCCATCAAACAACATAGATGATGAGGTTGCTGATTGCACAGATGATTTAAACAGAATTATCCCTAACTTAGATGGTTTTGCTAAGAATGGTAGAGCAGTATTACAGAATATCGCTGATAACAATGTATTCTTTGAGGTTAATAAGAACTTTGCAAAGGATATGGTTGTTGGTTTTGTTAAACTTAACGGTGCAACAGTTGGTTGTGTAGCTAACCAGGTAGAGGAAGGCTCAGATATGCTCACTGCTGATGGTGCATCTCTTGCTACTGATTTTGTAAACTTCTGTGACGCATTCAACATTCCTGTTATTACACTTGTTAATACAAAGGGATTTGTTGCAACAGTTGACAATGAAAAGCTTATGGCAGATGCGGCTGCAAAGCTTACTTATGCATTTGCCAATGCTACAGTACCTAAGGTTACTCTTGTTATGGGTGATGCATTTGGTACAGCTTACACAGTTATGAATTCAAAGGCGATTGGTGCAGATATGGTATATGCTTGGCCAAATGCTAAGATTGGAACTATGAATCCAGAGATGGCTGTTAAGATTATGTATGAAAAAGAAATCGCTACTGCAGATGATAAGGTGGCGGCTGTTGCTGAGTATAAGAAGACTTATACAGAGCTTCAGTCAAGTGCTATGGCTGCTGCAAAGCGTGGATATATCGATGACATTATCGAGCCAGACGCAACAAGAAAACGTATAATAGCTGCTTTAGACATGTTATACACTAAGAAGGAAGAAAGACCATACAAGAAGCATGGAGCAGTTTAAGAAGAGGTGACAACTAAATGAAAATTAAAAAATTATTATTATTAGTTTCCATGTTAGCTGTTATGTTTTCATTAGCCGGTTGTGATGGTGAGATGGAAAAGCCTTTCGAGTATGATGAAACAGAGATAGTTCTTCATACTATGTCAAGCTTTTTAACTTATGCAAATATTTCAGATGTATACGCTGATTATTATCTTACAGACGGCAATGATTTTGAAAAATCAGCAATCAAGGGCGTAAAACAGGCTCAGGATACTGACAAGGTAGGTGCCTTTGAGGATTATAGTGATTGTTCATTAGCGTTAAATATGGGCACATTTAACATTGATATGGTAGATGCCAAGATTGTTAATGGTGAAGATTATGTTTCAGTAACTATAATCAATAATGCGGCTAACAGAGACGTTGAAGTAACAGTAAAATATGTTGAAAATGCAGAGTACTATATGGAGTATAATGAGACAATTGCTTATTATGCAGCTTACTATGGTATGACTGAGGCTGATGCACATATTCAGCTTGGATATCAGATTGAAGAGCAGCTCGCATACAGTGGACTCTATCCATTTATACCAGAGGAAATGGTAGTTTCAGCAGTATATTCAAAAGCAGAGCTTATGAAACAGGCGGGAATGAATACTTTGATTGGTATGGGAACTGTATTTGTTGTTCTTATATTCATTTCATTTATTATTTCATTGTTTAAGTATTTGCCAGCACTTTTTGCAAAGAAACCAGAAGTTAAGGTTGAACCTAAAAAGGCAGAACCTGCAAAAGCGGCTCCTGTAGCGGTTGCTAAGGAAGAGAATCTTGCAAATGATGCAGAGCTTGTAGCGGTTATAACAGCTGCAATTTACGCTGCTACTGGACAGGCAGGAAGCGGTGCAGTAAGTAAGGATAAGCTTGTTGTACGTTCAATTAAGAGAGTTAAAAGATAATATTGTTTATTCAGGAGGACATAGAATATGAAGAATTATAGAATTACCGTTAATGGTACAGCATATGACGTAGCAGTAGAGGAATTAGGTGCAGGTTCAGTTCAGACTGCGGCACCTGCAGCAGCTCCGGTGGCAGCACCTGCAGCTCCAGCTCCAGCGCCTGCTGCAGCTCCAGCGGCTGGCTCAGCAGGTTCAATTACAGTTGCATCACCAATGCCAGGTAAGATTTTAAGTGTTAAGTCAAGTGTTGGTGCAGCTGTAAAGAAGGGTGATGTAATCCTTGTTCTTGAGGCTATGAAGATGGAAAATGAGGTTGTTGCACCTGAGGATGGTACAGTAGCTAGTATCAATGTTTCAGCAGGCGATTCTGTTGAGGCTGGCGATACATTGGCAACATTAAACTAATTAATTTGTACCTAAAAATAGGAGGTAACAGCTAAATGAGCGGATTTTTAGACGTATTGCAGAATCTGGCTCTTCAAACTGGTTTTGCAACTCTTACATGGAAACATTACATCATGATTGGTGTTGCTTGTTTCTTTATGTATCTTGCAATTGTTAAGGGATTTGAACCATTGCTTTTAGTACCAATTTCCTTTGGTATGTTTTTGGTTAATATGTTCCCTGGTATTATTGAAGAAGGCGGATTATTACATTATTTTTATTTATTAGATGAGTGGAGTATCTTACCATCACTTATATTTATGGGTGTTGGTGCCATGACAGACTTTGGTCCACTTATTGCCAATCCTAAGAGCTTTATTCTTGGTGCGGCGGCACAGTTTGGTATTTATTCAGCCTATTTCCTTGCATTCCTTATGGGCTTCAACGGTAAAGAGGCGGCAGCTATATCTATAATTGGTGGTGCTGATGGCCCTACATCTATATTCCTTGCTGGTAAGCTTGGTATGGGTGGAACATTGATGGGACCTATAGCGGTTGCTGCATATTCATATATGGCACTTGTACCTGTTATTCAGCCACCTATTATGAAGGCTCTTACTACTGAGAAGGAACGTAAGATTAAGATGGGACAGCTTCGTCCTGTTACAAAGCTTGAGAAAATTCTTTTCCCAATTATCGTAACACTTGTGGTTGTTCTTATACTTCCTACTACAGCACCGCTTATCGGTATGCTTATGTTAGGTAATTTGTTTAGAGAGTGTGGAGTTGTTAAGCAGCTTACTGAGACAGCTTCAAATGCTCTTATGTATATTGTAGTTATATTACTTGGTACTTCTGTAGGTGCAACAACAAGTGCAGATGCATTCCTTCAGATAAGTACTCTTAAGATTGTTGCCCTTGGTCTTGTTGCCTTTGCTTTTGGTACGGCTACAGGTGTTATCTTTGGTAAGATAATGTGTTGGGCAACGAAGGGTAAGGTTAACCCACTTATTGGTTCAGCAGGTGTTTCTGCGGTTCCTATGGCAGCTAGAGTTTCACAGAAGGTTGGTGCAGAGGCTGATCCTACAAACTTCCTTCTTATGAATGCAATGGGTCCAAACGTAGCCGGTGTTATTGGTACAGCGGTTGCAGCAGGTACATTCCTTGCTATATTCGGTGTTTCATAAAATAAATTACAGGAGGTAGAATAAATGTCAGTAGAAAAGAAACCGGTAAAGATTACCGAAACTATATTACGTGATGCTCATCAGTCACTTATTGCAACAAGAATGACAACTGAGCAGATGCTTCCAATTATTGAGAAGATGGACAAGGTTGGCTATCATTCAGTTGAGTGCTGGGGTGGAGCAACATTTGATGCATCACTTCGTTTCCTTAAGGAAGATCCATGGGAGAGACTTAGAAAGATTAAGGATGGATTCAAGAATACTAAGCTCCAAATGCTTTTCAGAGGTCAGAATATCTTAGGATATCGTCACTACGCAGATGATGTGGTTGAGTACTTTGTTCAGAAGTCTATTGCAAATGGTATTGATATTATCCGTATTTTTGACTGTCTTAATGATATCAGAAACCTTGAGACAGCTGTTAAGGCTTCAAACAAGGAAGGTGGTCACGCTCAGATAGCTCTTTCTTATACATTGGGAGAGGCTTATACACTTGAGTACTGGAAGGATATGGCTAAGAAGATTGAGGATATGGGTGCTAACTCTATCTGTATCAAGGATATGGCTGGTCTTCTTGTTCCATACAAGGCTACAGAACTTGTTACAGCACTTAAGGAGAGTACATCACTTCCAATTCAGCTTCATACACACTATACTTCAGGTGTAGCTTCTATGACGTATATGAAGGCAGTTGAGGCTGGTTGTGATATTATCGATACAGCTATGTCACCACTTGCTCTTGGTACTAGCCAGCCAGCTACAGAGGTTATGGCAAAGGCATTTGAAGGTACAGAGTATGATCCAGGCTTCGATGAGAATCTTCTTGTTGAGATTGCTGATTACTTTAAGCCAATGAGAGAAGAGTGGCTTGCTAACGGTCTTCTTAATCCAAAGGTTATGGGTGTTGATATCAAGACTCTTCTTTATCAGGTACCAGGTGGTATGCTTTCAAACCTTGTATCACAGCTTAAGGAGATGAATGCTGAAGATAAGTTCCAGGAAGTTCTTGAGGAAGTTCCACGTGTTCGTAAGGACTATGGTGAGCCACCGCTTGTTACTCCTTCTAGTCAGATTGTTGGTACTCAGGCAGTGCTTAACGTAGTAACTGGTGAGAGATATAAGATGTGTACTAAGGAATCTAAGGCTCTTGTTGGTGGTGAGTATGGTCAGTCTGTACTTCCTGTTGACCCAGAGGTTAGAAAGAAGGTAATTGGTGATAAGGAGCCTATTACTTGCAGACCGGCAGATCTTATTGAGAACGAGTTAGATAAGCTTGAGAAAGAAATTGCTCAGTACAAGAAGCAGGATGAGGATGTGCTTACTTATGCATTATTCCCACAGGTTGCACTTGATTACTTCAAGTACAGAGATGCACAGGAAACTGGCGTTGATGCAACTCTTGCAAATGCTGAGAACAAGACATATCCAGTATAATATGTGTGCCCATGATTTTGGGTATATCAGATAATACTATATATTAGAGACGGGATAGTTTGTCCCGTCTCTAAAAAAATGTTATGGAGATATTATGAAAGATTCTACGATTAACCGAGACATTAAATTTGAAAAAAAGAAAAAAGGTATATCAACTACGTCACAGATTATAATAGGATTTTTTGTGGCAATTTTAGTAGGTGCAATTTTACTCACCCTACCAATTGCTACAGTAGATAGAAACACCAATTTTTTGACAGCTCTTTTTACATCCACAACTTCGGTTTGTGTTACAGGGCTTGTTGTTGTTGATACTTTTTCCTATTGGTCATTATTTGGTAAAATTGTAATATTAATTTTAATCCAATTGGGAGGTTTAGGTGTAGTAGCATTTACATCATCTATGCTCATAATGTTCAATAAAAAAGTGTCATTAAAAGATCGCATGGTTATACAGGATGCGTATAATTTGAATAATTTGCAGGGAATGGTCGTATTTGTAAAAAAAGTTATATTGGGAACATTTTTAATGGAATTTTTGGGTGCCTTGCTTTATATGATAGAGTTTATCCCTAGATTTGGGATAAAGGGTATATGGTATGCTCTGTTTAATTCTGTATCTGCGTTTTGTAATGCAGGAATTGATATTATTGGAAATGACAGTCTTATGTCATTTAACAGTTCACCACTTGTACTTATCACTACCATGATGCTTATTTTTAATGGTGGAATAGGTTTTGTGGTATGGTGGGACTTTATAGATGTTTTGAAAAAAGTTATTCGCAAGGATATTAGCATAAAAGATTTTTATAGAAATTTGGCACTGCATAGCAGGCTTGTTATAACTGTAACTTTTTGTCTTATTTTTTCAGGTGCATTTATAGTATTTATTTTGGAATATAATAATAGCATGACTATTGGAAGTATGAGTCTTGGAGATAAGATATTAAACAGTCTTTTTCAGTCTGTAACCCTTAGAACAGCAGGTTTTGCAGCCATAAATCAAGGTGGGTTGTATGAGAGCACTTCCCTTATTGCTATGGTGTATATGGTTATCGGAGGTTCGCCGGTAGGAACAGCCGGTGGAATAAAAACCGTTACTTTTGCTGTACTTTTCTTTGCGGTTGTTGCAGTGGTAAGAGGTAGAAATGAAGCTATTGTATTTAATAAAAGCATAAATTTTAGTCTAATAAAAAAATCTTTAGCAGTGAGTTTTATAAGTATATGTGCATTTTTTGTGTTTAGCGTGTTACTTATGGTTACCAATACTGTGTCATTGACAGATGCAACATTTGAAGTGGCCAGTGCCATAGCAACAGTAGGACTGTCACGAGGAATTACAGCAAGCCTAAATGGAATAGGTCAGGTTATTATAATAATAGCTATGTATCTTGGACGTATAGGTCCTATTTCTATGTTTGTTGCTTTTAGTAACAAGTACACTATAAAAAATTCAATGCACTATGCAGAAGCTGATATTATAGTAGGTTAAGGGGGATATTTTATGAAAAAATCATTTGCAGTAATTGGAATGGGAAGATTTGGAAGAAGTATATCTATGGAATTATATAGACTTGGAGCAGATGTTATGGTTATAGATAAGGATGAGGAAAAAATAAATAGAATGTCGGACTATGTAACCTGTGCTATTAATATTGATGTGTGTGATACAGATGCATTGATAAATGTAGGACTTTCAAATATGGATGCTGTAATTGTGTCTATGGCAGATTATCTTGAACCAAGTGTAATGAGTGTAATTTCTGCTAAAGATTTGGGGGTTCCCTTTGTTATTGCCAAGGCAAGAGATGAAATTACGGGAAATATATTAGATAAAGTGGGAGCGGATAAGGTTGTATTCCCAGAGCGCGAATCTGGAGTTAGGTTATCAAGAAAGTTAATGAGTTCGGATTTTCTGGAATTTTTTGAGTTATCTGACAAAGTAAGTTTGATTGAACTTATGCCAAAGGAAGAGTGGATAGGCAAGTCTTTAAAAGAATTAAATCTTAGAAAAGAATATAAGATAAATGTTATTGCCATAAAAGAACATGAGGATATAAATGTAGTTCTTGATCCAGATGAGCCACTTAAAGCAGATTGTCCTTTAGTTGTAACAATAAATAAGGCAGATATTAAGAGGCTTATGTAATGAAGAATATAGTCATAGTAGGCGGTGGTGCCGCTGGAATGTTTGCTGGGATTATGCTGGCACAAAAAGGATATAAACCAATTATAATTGAAAAAAATGACAGGTTGGGAAAAAAATTATTTATAACAGGCAAAGGAAGATGTAATCTAACTAATGAATGTACCACGGAGGATTTGTTAAAGAATATAGTAACAAATTCTAAGTTTATGTGTAGTGCATTTTATGGATTTGATTCCTACGCTGCTATAAATTTTTTTGAGGGGTTAGGACTTAAGCTAAAGACTGAACGTGGAAACAGAGTATTTCCAGTTTCTGACCATTCATCAGACGTAATAAGTGTTCTTACAACAAAGCTAAAACGATTAAATGTAAGTATCATGCTTGAAACAGAGGTGCTTGGAATTGATGTTGGTATCAATGAAGAAAGTAAGGTTGTGAAAGGCGTTCGAATCAGACATAAAAATAACAAAGAAGAATATATTGCCACTGCTGATGTAGTTGTTGCCACTGGTGGAGTTTCTTATCCACGCACTGGTTCCACAGGAGATGGAATAAAATGGGCAAAGGAGATGGGGCTTAGTGTAAGTGAGCCAAAACCAGCCCTCGTTCCTATGGTTGTAAGAGAAAACTTTTGTAAGGAGCTTATGGGACTTTCACTAAAAAATATTAGTGTAACCTATGTGGCAAAAGTGAAGAACAAGGATAAGAAAGTTTATTCTGATTTTGGAGAAATGCTGTTTACACATTTTGGTGTGAGTGGTCCGGTGATTCTTTCTGCATCGTCCCATCTGGGAAAGTATTTGTCAGAGGATTTAAGGCTTTATATTGATTTAAAACCTGGTCTTACTAGGGAACAATTAAACGACAGGCTTCTTAGAGATTTTTCTGTAAATATTAATAAGCAATTTAGAAATTCTCTGGGGGATTTATTACCTAAGAAACTCATACCGGTTATAATTGATATATCAGGTATTGATCAATATAAAAAAGTTAATGAGATAACTAAGGAAGAGCGTATGAGGCTTATTGAATCTCTAAAGAATTTAGAATTGCATATAATAGGTTTTAGGGATTTTGCTGAAGCAATTATTACCCAAGGTGGTGTTAGTGTTAAAGAGATAAATCCTAAAAATATGGAAAGTAAAACCATAAAAGGTTTAAGGTTTGTCGGGGAGGTTATTGATGTGGATGCATTAACAGGCGGATTTAATTTACAGATTGCATGGAGCACTGCAGCAGCCCTTGAATAAATATAAGGAGGAAATTATGAATATAGCAATTGACGGTCCTGCAGGAGCAGGAAAAAGCACTATAGCAAAGCTTGTAGCTGAAAAACTGGGATTTATTTATGTAGATACGGGAGCTATGTATAGGAGTATTGCTCTGTATTTTATAAACAATAATATAGACAGCGAAGATGATAAGGCGGTTGTAGATGCTTGTGACAAAATAAATATTCAGATTAAGTATGAGGACGGAGTACAACAGGTATATCTGAATGGAGAAAATGTGTCTGTCGCCATAAGAAAAGAAGAAGTAGGCAATATGGCATCAAAGGTGGCTGCCAAAAAACCGGTAAGAGACTTACTTTTACAGCTTCAAAGAGATATTGCTACAGAAAATGATGTAATTATGGATGGCAGGGATATTGGAACCAATGTTTTGCCTAATGCTGAGGTTAAAATATATCTTACTGCTTCAGTTTCTGAAAGAGCAAGAAGAAGATATGAGCAGCTTGTAGAAAAAGGTGAAAATCCTGATATAACAAAGATTGAGGCAGATATAGAGCAAAGAGACTATCAAGATATGAATAGAGATATAGCACCTCTTAAACAGGCAGATGATGCGATATATCTTGACACTTCTGATATGACTATACAGGAAGTGGTTGAATTTATTTGTGATAAAGCAAAGGTATAAGGAATAATATGAGAGAAGTTATATTGGCTAAAACAGCGGGATTTTGTTTTGGTGTAAAGAGAGCAATTGATACAGTTTATGAACAGGTGGATTCTCCCAAAGATAAAAATATAAAGGTTTATACTTATGGTCCTATCATTCATAATGAAGAGGTTGTAAATGACTTATCATCAAAAGGTGTTGATATTATATCTAACAAAGAAGAGCTTGATGAAATTATAAGTAAGAAAAATTCACAGGATAAAATCAAGGTGGTTATCCGTTCTCATGGTATAGGAAAAGATGTGTATGATAAGCTTGAAAATGCAGGGATAGAGGTTATAGATGCAACCTGTCCATTTGTAAAGAAAATTCATCGAATTGTGGGTGAAGAAAGTTCAAGTGGTAAGACTATTATCATTATTGGAGATGAGAAACATCCAGAGGTTCAAGGGATTAAGGGATGGTGTGAAAACACACCATATATCGTAGATTCCGTAGAAAAAGCTGAGAAGATATCTGAAAATATATCTGATGATATAGTAATTGTGTCACAAACTACATTTAATGCTACAAAATTTCAAGATTTAGTTGAATTTTTTCGAAAAAAATATTATAATGTTTGTGTTTATAATACTATCTGTAACGCTACAGGTGAAAGACAGAAGGAAGTCAAGGAATTGGCGGGTTCTGTGGACGCTATGATAGTGATAGGTGGTAAGAATAGTTCGAATACACAAAAGCTGTATGAGATAAGCAAAAAAGAATGCAGAAATACTTACTATATTCAGACACTCGTTGACTTGGATTTGACTGTCATTGAATCCGCTAAGAGGGTAGGTATTACAGCTGGGGCATCTACCCCAAACTATATTATTAAGGAGGTTCAAGACAGTATGGCAGAATTAAGTTTTGAAGAATTATTAAATCAATCAGAGGAAAATGGCAATGCTATTAAGCCTGGTAGCGTTGTTGAGGGAAAGGTTATTGGTGTTAAGCCAGACGTAATTTACGTTGATATTCAGTATAAGGCAGACGGTATTGTTACAAGAAGCGAGTATTCAAACACTCCAGGCTTAGATTTAACTACAGTAGTTAACGTTGGAGATCCTATCACAGTTAAGGTTATTAAGACTAATGACGGTGAGGGTCAGGTTCTTCTTTCATATAAGAAGGTTGCTGCTGAGAAGTCTTATGAGAAGCTTGAGGAAGCTTTCAACAACGAGACAGTACTTACAGCTAAGGTTACTCAGGTACTTGAGGGTGGCTTAAGTGTTATTGTTGATGAGTGCAAAGTATTTATTCCTGCAAGCCTTGTGTCAGATACTTTTGAGAAGAATCTTGACAAGTTTATGGATCAGGAGATTGAGTTTGTTATTACAGAGTTCAATCCAAAGAAGAGAAGAATTATTGGTAACAGAAAGAAATTAGTTGTAGCTAAGAAGGCAGAAGCAGCTAAGAAGCTTTTTGATTCAATTAAGGTTGGCGATGTTGTAGAAGGTACAGTTAAGAATGTAACTCCATTTGGTGCATTTATTGATTTAGGTGGTGCTGATGGTCTTCTTCACATCTCAGAGATGTCATGGGGCAGAATTGACGATCCTAAGAGCATTCTTAAGGTTGGTGAGACTGTTAAGACATTTATCAAGGATATCAACGGTGAGAAGATTGCCCTTTCACTTAAGTTTGATGATGCTAATCCATGGGCAAATGCAGCAGAGAAGTATGCAGTTGGTAATGAGGTAACTGGTAAGGTTGCTAGAATGACTGCATTTGGAGCATTTATAGAGTTAGAGCCAGGTGTTGATGCACTTTTACATGTATCTCAGATTTCTACAGAGCATACAGAAAAGCCAGAAGATGCATTTAAGATTGGTCAGGAAGTTACTGCTAAGGTTGTTGACTTTAAGCAGGATGAGAAGAAGATTAGTCTTAGTATCAGAGCTATGATGAAGGAAGAGGTTGCAGAGGAAGCAGCTCCTGAAGAGGTTGCTGAAGTAGCTGAGGAGAGCACAGAGGAGTAATATATGGCATACGGGTACGAAGAATTCAAAAAAGATGTTTATGGTTTAACAAACATTAATTTGGATATGTACAAGGAACGCCAGATGAAAAGAAGAATAGAATCTCTTGTTGCTCGTAAGGGCTTTGATGGATTTGAAAGTTTTTTTAAGGGTATGAAGCAGGATGACGTCTTGCTTCGTACCTTTGTCAGTTATTTAACTATAAATGTATCTCAGTTTTATCGAAACCCAAATCAGTGGGAGAACTTTGAAAATGAGATTATTCCTTATTTAAGGAGTCATTATGGTGATAGATTGACTATCTGGAGTGCTGCATGTTCAACTGGTGATGAACCATATACAATTGCAATGATATTATCAAAATATGTTAGTTTGGATAAGATTCAGATTATTGCTACAGATATTGATGATGATGTTCTTGCATTTGCAAAAGCTGGTGTTTATCCAGAAAAGAGCTTGGTGGATTTACCGAAGGAATATCTTAACAAGCATTTTACAAAGGTTGATAATACCAGATATAAGATTGATGAAAAGATACAAAAGTGTGTATCCTTTAAAAAGCATAACTTATTAGAGGATAAGTATTTTGGTGGCGTACATCTTATCGTTTGTCGTAATGTAGTAATATATTTTACTGACGAGGCGAAGGATGACGTGTATAGGAAGTTCCACAGAGCATTAGATGATAAGGGAATTTTGTTTATTGGTAGTACAGAACAGATATTAAAAGCAAAAGAACTTGGTTTTAAAGCAATGCGAACATTTTTCTATGAAAAAATATAAATAATACTTGATTTATCTTTCACACTATGATACACTATGTGAGTTGTGAAAAGCGGGATGGTCCTCTGTATCGTGGAAAAATCCGTTTAAGATATAAGAACGTCTAATATATTTAGGAGGTCACACAGATGAACGCAAATGAAATCATCAAGAGCATTGAGACTGCTCAGATTAAAGAAGTAACTCAGTTTAATGTTGGTGATACTATTAAGGTATACGCTAAGATTAAAGAGGGTAACAGAGAAAGAGTACAGGCTTTCGAGGGTACTGTTCTTAAGAAGCAGGGTGGAAGCTGTAGAGAGACTTTTACAGTTAGAAAGACTTCTAACGGTGTAGGTGTAGAGAAGACTTGGCCACTTCATAGCCCAACAATTGAAAAGATTGAGGTTATCAGAAGAGGTAAAGTTAGAAGAGCTAAGCTTAATTACTTACGTGATAGAGTTGGTAAGAAGGCTAAGGTTAAAGAGCTTGTTAAATAGTTAACGAAGACACTAAGATGACTGGAGCTAATAACTCCAGTCATTTTTAAAATGTAAAGGGTGAGATGACTATGTCAAAGGAAGAAAATAACACACAAGTTAATACGCAAGAAGAAGCCGCTACTGTTGATAAGAAAAAGAAAAAAATCAATAAAAAGTCAATTTTTAAAGGAGTTTTTAATTGGTTTTTGCTTATCTTTATTGCGGCTATAGCAGGTTATTCTTTGATTACGTTTCTTTTTCAGACAGTTCATGTTATTGGACCATCTATGAACAATACTTTGCAAGATGGTCAGGTAGTAATAGTTAATAAAATAGCCTATACCCTTGGTGATGTGGAAAGATATGATATTATTGCTTTTTCACAGGTTGAAAACGAGAACTATTATGAGATAAAACGAGTTATAGGTCTTCCGGGAGAAACTGTACAGATAAAGGATGGTTTTATCTATATAGATGGTGTTAGACTTGAGAATACACCATATGACGAAAGAATTCTTACTTCAGGTATTGCAGCAGATGGTATAAAATTGTCAAAGGATGAGTATTTTGTCCTAGGTGATAATGTAAATAACAGTGAAGATTCAAGATATAAAAATGTTGGTAATATAAGTAAGTCGGAGATACTTGGCAAGGTAGTTTATATTTTAAATCCTAAAGAAGATAGAGGAAAAGTTAAATAATGAATATTCAATGGTATCCTGGTCATATGACAAAGGCTAAACGTATGATGCAGGAAGATATTAAGTTAATAGATATAGTTGTAGAGCTTCTCGATGCTAGAACGCCCCGTAGTAGTAAGAATCCAGATATAGATACTCTGGCTAAGGGCAAATATAGATTAGTGCTTCTAAACAAGTATGACTTAGCTGACCCAAGAGTTACAGCTAAGTGGGAAGAATATTTCAAAGAAAAAGGTTGTTATGTCATTGGACTTGATTCCCGCAAGAACTCAGGGATGAAGACTATTACTGATATGATACAGGAAGCCTGCAAGGAAAAGATTGAACGTGATAGAAAAAGAGGAATTATAAATAGGCCTATACGAGCCATGGTGGTTGGTATTCCAAATGTTGGAAAGTCAACCTTTATCAATTCTTATGCTAAAAAAGCTTGTGCTAAGGTTGGTAACAAACCAGGTGTCACTAAAGGAAAACAGTGGATTAGAATTGGAAAAAATGTTGAACTTCTTGACACACCAGGAATTCTATGGCCAAAGTTTGAGGATCAGCAAGTGGGACTTAGACTTGCTTATATAGGTTCTATTAATGACGACATAATAGAAAAAAGTGAGCTGGCATTAAGTTTGATAGATTTTCTTAAAAATAGTTATTGTAATGCTTTGGAAGAAAGGTATAATATAGATAGTAGTAAAATCAATTATGAGATACTAAGTGATATTGCTATTGAACGAAAATGTTTGGCAAAGGGCAATGAGCCGGATTTGACTAAGGCAGCTAACTTATTATTTGAAGATTTTAGAAGTGGTAAGCTAGGTAGAATAAGCCTAGAGTGCCCATAATATATTATAGGGGTGACTCTGATGAGCAAAAAAAAGAAAAAAGAAGAAATTGTTGAGGTTGTAGAAGGAACCGCAGCAGTGGATGCAGAAGAAAAAGAGGTTTCTGACGCAGATATTCATGCAGAGGACAAAGATGATGCATCGGAAAAGAAAGATAAAGAAAAGAAGATAAAAAAAGACAAGAAAAAATCTAAGAAGAAAAAAAAGAAATCTTCTAAAAAAGAGACTAAGCCAGAGGATGTTAACATAGTAAAAGAATTGCTAAGCCTTATAGTTTATATAGGTCTTGTTGTATTGCTTTGCTATTTTATAATCAATTTTGTTGGCTGTCGTTCCAGAGTAGATGGTTCTTCTATGGAGCCTACTCTTACTGATGGTGATAATTTGTGGGTTGATAGATTATCCTATGTTTTTGGTGAGCCGGAACGTTTTGACGTGATTATATTTAACTATGATGAAGATACAACATACGTTAAGAGAATTATTGGTTTACCTGGAGAGACTGTTCGTATTGACCAAAATGGTAACATATACATAAATGAACAATTACTTAAGGAAAATTATGGTATGGAGCCTATATTGCCGTCCAATTTAGGAAGAGCTAGTCAGCCAGTTGTTCTAGGTGAGGATGAATACTTTGTACTTGGAGATAACCGTAATAATAGCTCTGACAGTAGGTGGGCAGATGTTGGTAATGTATCCAAAGAGGATATAATTGGTAAAGTAATTTTAAGAATATATCCATTTTCTAGTTTTGGAGTTGTAAAATAATATATGAGGCTGTGGTGAAATCCTGTGATTTTGCAACAGCCTCTTTGGTATGTTCATAGGAGGAAAATATGAGTATTGGAGATATAAAAAAAGAACTAAAGGCTATATCATTGGAAGATGAAAAGGGACTTCTTGATTTTATAGATAGTTACAGCCATGATGAACGAGCTGGTGTAATCGCTATTGTGGAACAGGCAAAGAAAAAACTGGATGCATATAGACAAGAAGTTATTAGAAGCGAGAAGATGTTGTCATTTGAAAAGAAGTATACCGAGATGGGATATGAATATATCTGCGGAATAGATGAGGTTGGACGTGGACCTTTGGCAGGTCCTGTTGTTGCCTGTGCAGTTATTTTACCAAAGGATGAAATGATTTTATATTTAAATGATTCAAAACAGGTTTCTAAGAAGAAAAGAGAAGAATTATATGATATAATTATAGATAAGGCTGTAGCCTATGGAATCGGTATAGTATCTGAGGAAAGAATAGATGAGATAAATATACTTCAGGCAACTTATGAAGCCATGAGAATGGCTATTGGGAATTTGAAGGTAAAACCCGATATATTATTAAATGATGCTGTTAAAATTCCAGAGGTAGATATCCGCCAAGTTCCTATAGTAAAGGGTGATACTTTATCTGCTTCTATCGCAGCAGCAAGTATAGTAGCTAAGGTTACTAGAGATAGAATGATGGAAAGTTATGGCGAGATATATCCGGGTTATGATTTTTCTAGCAATATGGGATATGGTTCAGCCAAGCATATCGAAGGCTTAAAGACACTTGGACCTTGTGATATACATAGAAGAACATTTATTTCTAATTTGATTTAAGGTGGTATTTGTATGCAGATATCTGATGCTAGTTACAACATTAGCAATGCAACAAACAATTCTATAAAGCCGATTATTACAAAAGAAGCAGGAGGGACAAGTCAAAATGTGCCTCTTTCTGGCAATGCCCAGATAACTCAGGTGGGAGAAGGTCAGCTTTTTCACGGGCAGATTTTAAATGTAACAAGAGATAATGTCAGTATTTTGTTGGATAATAATAGTACTATGTTAGCTAGACTTGGTGATGCCATAAGTCTTAATATCGGGGATAATATAACGTTTCAGGTGAAAGAGAATAATGGAGACAGTGTTGTTATAAAGCCCTATGTAGATAATGCTGACCAGGTGAAGGATAATGCTATATTTAAGGTGTTAGATGCAAATAATCTCTCTCCAACTGTTAAGAACTATCAGATTGCTGAGACATTAATGAATAATAATATGCCTGTTGATAAGAATTCCATGCAAAGAATTATGCAGCAATCCTTCAAATATCCGGATACTTCTATCGATACACTGGTATCTATGAATAAGCTGGGATTACCTATTAATACTGAAACCATAGGTCAATATGAGGCATTCCTTAATAATAACCACCAGATGGTTAATAACCTCAATGATTTATCAAGTAGCATTACTAATTTTTCAAGCCAAATGTTTTCTGAAATTAGTATGGCTGGAAAGGATGGTGCTACTGTAGCTAGTGAAATGTTAGATTTTAATGCTACACTTTTAAGTACTATATCAGATTCTTCTGATTTTGCTAATCCAGAAACATTTTTAAATAATATTAAAGGACAGCCGGTGGATGGGGCTTTAACTTCATCACCCACAGTTAATACCAGTGTTGACGGAACACAAGTTACTACGCTTGGTGATGCTATTTCCAATCTTTCTTCACAGTTAAATGTAAGTGAAGAAGGGTTAAATGAGGTGTTTAATGCTTTATCGAAGGCTGGTTTTGGAGAAGAGACCTTATCTAAGATGGCAGACAATTCTGACACACCCCTTAAGCTCTTAAATAATATTAATGAGCTATTAAAGAGCAATCCTGAAGCGGAGATAGATATAAAGAGTTTCTTTACCTCAGAGGGATATAAGGAATTGCTCAATAAGGGGGTCAAAGATAAATTCACCTTGGATCCTAACAATATGAAGGACCCAAAGGAAATAGATGATTTATATAACAAAATCTATGAAAAAACTAACAACCTAATGGACGCTTTTTCAGGAAAAGGAGGAAGTGCTGGGGAAGAACTGAGTAACTCATCAAAAAGTATGCAGGAACGACTTGATTTTATGCAAAACTTAAATGAGATGTTTTCTTATGCACAAATACCTCTTAAGATGTCTTCAAATGAGATGAATTCTGAGCTTTTTGTTTATCTTAATAAAAAGAAATTACAGGATAAAAAGGAAGATGTCAGTGCACTGTTGCATTTGGATATGGACCATCTTGGACCAACAGATGTACATGTAAGCCTTAGAGGAAACATGGTTCACACCAAGTTCTATGTTGAGGATGAAGTAAGTGCTAGAATTTTAGATGAGCATATGACTATGCTTGAAAAGGCAGTAAATGATAACGGATTTTCCCTCTCCAATGAGGTTATAACTAGAGAACCTACACTCAATACAACTGGAAATATGGTTGTTGATGAGATGCTGGGGACAGATTTGGAGCAAAGCGTAAAAAGGTATTCTTTTGATGTGAGAACGTAGGTGATAATATGGCTGATTATGGATATAGTAAACCAAAGCAGAATATAGATAAACCAAAGAAAAAAGCGGTTGCCCTTATGTATGATCCTAACAATCAGGCTCCACAGGTAGTGGCATCTGGTCAGGGTGTTATAGCTGATAGAATTATTGATGCAGCAAAGGACAGTGATGTTCCCCTTTATAAGGACACCAATCTTACTGAGACCCTGCTTAAGCTTGATATAGGAGACTGTATACCTCCCGAGCTATACGGAGTTGTTGCAGAGATTCTTGTTTACGTTGATAAGATGGATAAGATAAAGGCTAAACTTAACAAATAGTCTAGAGGTATTATGATGAATAAGAGAACAACTGGTAAAGACAAGGAAGAACTGGCTGCAAGCTTCCTTCGCGATAAAGGCTACTTTGTGATTGAGACTAATTTTAGAGTTAGGCAGGGAGAGATTGACATAATTGCAAGAGATGGAGCCACAATAGTTTTTGTGGAGGTAAAATACCGAAGTAGCGAAAGAAGTGGTAATCCACTTGAGGCTGTAGACATAAGGAAACAAAAGCAGATAAGTAAGGCCTCTCTTTTTTATATGAATTTAAAAAAGATATCCCTTGACAATACCCCTATAAGGTATGATGTAATTGGTATATTAGGAAACGAGATAACCCATATTAAAAATGCATTTGATTATATAGGATAGGATTATGACAAGAATTAAATTTGATATTAAGGCGGAGGATTCAAAACTCCTTCAATTATATGAACCAAACTTAAAATATATAAATGGATATGATTTTGATAATAGAACTACCAGAATTGATTATGAGGATGTTGGTACTAGCTGTAAGGTTCCTGTTATCAGATACAATATATTTAAAGATTATTCAGGTATTATTTCTGGCTTTTCCACTAGATTAGGTGGTGTGAGCAAGGAACACCTAGCTACTATGAATCTTAGCTTTTCTAGAGGAGATATACCAGAAAATGTTATGACAAATCATAAGCTTTTTTCAAAGGCTTTAGGATATGACCATAATAAGCTGGTTTTTTCTGATCAGGTTCATGATGTTAAAATTCATAAGGTTACCAAGAATGACATAGGTAAAGGCATAACCAGAGAAAGTGATATTAAAGGTATAGATGGATTGGTTACCGATGTACCGGGTATTCCTCTTATTACCTTTTATGCGGATTGTGTTCCCCTTTACTTTTACGACCCGGTAAAGAATGTTGTAGCAGTAGCTCATTCTGGCTGGAAGGGAACTGTAGGTAAGATGGGGACTGTTATGATAGAATATATGAGCAAGGAATATGGCTCAAAGCCTGAAGATATTTTATGTGCAATTGGCCCGTCTATATGTATGGATTGTTATGAGGTTAGTGAAGATGTGGCAGAGGCATTTGAAGAAGCGTATTCCAAGGAACAGTTTGACAGCATGATATATAATAAGGGTAATGGCAAATATCAGCTAAACCTGCATAAAGCTTGTTACTATAACTTTGTAAACGCAGGGGTAAAAGAGGAAAATATTGCGTTGCCTGACCTTTGTACTTGCTGCAACAGTAACATTTTATTCTCCCACAGAGCCACAAAGGGAATGCGTGGTAATCTTGGTGCAGTAATAATGATAAAAGAGTAATATTAGATAGGAATGTTATAATGAAGAGACATATTATAGATGGAATTGTAGAGGGAAGTATAGCTGAAGAATTGGAAATAGAGGCGGGAGATGTGCTTATTTCCATAAACGATAAGGAGATACAGGATATATTTGATTATCAGTATCTGGCGGAGGATGAGTACCTTGATATTCTTATAGAAAAGAAAAATGGCGAGGAGTGGCTTCTTGAGGTGGAGAAGGATCCGGATGAGGATTTAGGGCTTATATTTGGAGAATCTTTGATGGATCAGTATAGGAATTGTCACAACAAGTGTGTATTTTGCTTTATTGACCAGAATCCACCAGGAATGAGAGAAACCATATATTTTAAGGATGATGATACCAGACTATCATTCTTGCAGGGTAACTATGTATCTCTTACAAACCTTAAAGAAGATGATATAAAGAGAATTATTGAGTATAAACTTGCCCCTATTAATATATCTGTTCACACTACTAATCCTGAGCTTAGGTGTAAGATGCTTAACAATAGATTTGCGGGAAGAGTTTTAAAGTATATGGATATGCTCTATGAGGCTGATATTCCTATGAATGCTCAGATTGTTCTTTGCAAGAATATGAATGATGGTAAAGAGTTGGAGAGGACTCTTGGTGACCTTATAAAATATGCACCAGCTCTAAAAAGTGTAACCATAGTTCCGGTTGGCCTCACAAAGCATAGAGAGGGTCTTTGTGAGCTTGAAAGCTTTAATAAGGAAGATGCGGTAAAGCTTATTAACCTAGTGAAAAAATACCAAGATATTGCTATGGAAAAGCTTGGTTGTCATTTTGTACATGCCAGTGATGAGTGGTATATTAATGCAGGTATAGAGATTCCAAATGATGAGGTTTATGATGGATTCAATCAGCTTGAAAACGGTGTGGGCATGGTTAGACTTATGCACAGCGAGATTGATAGAACCATCGGAGAATATTTAGAAGAACATAATAATGAGCTCTATATGGAAAAAAAGACCATAACCTGTGTTTGTGGTATGTTAGTCAAGGATTATATGCAAAAAGCAGTTGATAAATTAAAGCGAGTTGCCCCTAATGTAACCTTTAATGTATATCCTATAAGAAATGATTTCTTTGGTGAAAAAATTACTGTTACAGGACTGCTTACAGGTGGAGATATTGTTGCTCAGATAAAGGACAAAGAATTGGGGGATGCGGTATTTTTACCATGCAATTGTCTAAAGGCTGATGAGGATATTTTTTTGGATGATATGACCTTAAATGAGTTCCAAAATGCTTTACAAGTTCCCGTGATTATTGTACAATCAAGCGGTATGGATTTTTTGGATAGTTTAATTGAAATGGAGAGATAAAATGAGTAGACCGGTTGTAGCCATTGTAGGCAGACCAAATGTAGGAAAGTCAACTCTCTTTAATACTCTTGCAGGAGATAAGATATCTATAGTTCAGGATACTCCGGGAGTTACAAGAGATAGAATATACGCAGACGTTACATGGCTTAATTATAATTTTACAATTGTAGATACAGGTGGTATTGAACCTGAGAGCAATGACATTATACTTCGCAGTATGAGAGAGCAGGCTGAGATAGCTGTAGCTACTGCTGACGTTATAATGTTTATTACTGATGTCCGTCAGGGACTTGTGGATGCTGATGGCAAGGTGGCAGATATGCTTAGACGCTCCGGTAAACCTATAGTTCTTGTGGTAAATAAGGTAGATAGCTTTGAAAAGTTTATGCCGGACGTATATGAGTTTTATAATTTAGGCTTAGGTGACCCTATGCCTATTTCAGCTGCGTCACAGCTTGGACTTGGAGATATGCTTGATGAGGTGGCTAAGTATTTTCCTGATTCAGCTACAGAGGAAGAAGAGGATGATAGACCAAGAATTGCAATTATAGGTAAGCCAAATGTAGGAAAGTCCTCTCTCATAAATAAGCTTTTAGGTGAAGATAGAGTTATAGTATCTGATATTGCAGGAACAACAAGAGACGCCATAGATACAACCATAACAAGAAATGATACAGAGTATGTATTTATAGATACTGCAGGACTTAGACGTAAGAACAAGATAAAAGAAGAGATAGAAAGATACAGTATTATTCGTACTGTGTCAGCTGTTGAGCGCTGTAATGTGGCTGTTCTTGTTATTGATGCTGCAGAAGGTATAACTGAGCAGGATACAAAGATAGCTGGTATAGCTCACGAACGTGGCAAAGGTATGATTATTGTTGTCAACAAGTGGGATGCCATTGAAAAGGACGACAAGACTATATACAAGTTTACTCAGGAGATTAGACAAAAGCTTTCCTATATGCCTTATGCAGAACTTCTCTTTGTATCTGCTAAGACAGGTCAGAGACTTCCTAAGCTCTTTGAGACTATTGATGCTGTAATAGAGAATCATTCTCTTAGAATTGCAACAGGTGTATTGAATGAGATTATGGCTGAGGCTGTGGCTCTTAATCAGCCCCCATCAGATAAAGGCAAGAGACTTAGACTTTATTATATTACTCAGGTTTCGGTTAAACCACCTACCTTTGTTATATTTGTAAACGACAAGGAACTTATGCATTTCTCTTATACAAGATATATTGAAAACAAGATAAGAGAGGCTTTTGGATTTAGTGGAACACCACTTAAATTTATCATACGTGAGAGGAAAGAATAATGATAGCATATAGAATACTCAGCTTAGTTGGTGGATACCTTTTTGGATTATTTCAGACTTCATATATATATGGAAGGATGAATGGTATAGATATCAGAGAGCACGGAAGCGGTAACGCAGGAACTACGAATGCTCTTCGTGTTCTTGGTAAGAAGGCAGGAATTATTGTATTTTTTGGAGATTTATTAAAGGCATTTTTTGCTGCACTTATTGCAAGACTTGTATTTAATCAATTAGACCCAGAGAATATATATCTTTACATTGCTTACGCTGGTTTTGGTACCGTTTTAGGACATAATTTCCCTTGTTATCTTAAGTTTAGAGGTGGAAAAGGTATTGCGGCAACAGGTGGTGTAATTGTAGGATTTCTTGATCCAATTATGATATTAACCGCTGCGGTGGTATTCTTTGGCCTTTGTATAATAACAAAATATGTATCGGTTGCATCTATTTGTCTTGTTACAATATTTGCAATTGAGTATATTGTTTTTGCGTTAAATGGAAGATATCCATTCGATTTTGACAACGAGATATCTTACAATGCTATGATTGAGAGTATTGTAATTGTACTTATCATGACAGTTATGGCTATATATAGACATAGAGCTAATATAGTTCGTCTTATTCATCACGAGGAAAACAAATTAGGTAGCAAAAAGACATCATAGTCTTTAGAATGGAGGAAGACATGAAGATAGGTGTATTAGGTGCTGGAAGCTGGGGAATTGCCCTTACAGAGCTTCTTTCTGGCAATGGACATAAAGTTACAGTCTGGTCAATTGATGAGGCTGAAATTGCTATGCTTAGAGAGCATAGAGAACATAAAATGAAGCTTCCTGGAGTGATATTAAAGGAAGATGTTTTGTACACAACTAAGGTTGAAGAAGCTGTTTTGGATGCAGAGATGCTTGTTATGGTAGTGCCATCTCCATTTATTAGGAGCACAGCAAAAACCATAGCACCGTTTGTTAAAGAAAATCAGCTTATTGTTAATGTGTCTAAGGGTATTGAGGAAGATACTCTTATGACTCTTACTGAGATTATAAGTGAGGAAGTACCTATAGCTAGGGTGGCTGTTCTTTCTGGACCTAGCCATGCAGAAGAAGTAGGAAAGCATATTCCTACAACGGTAGTAGCTGGTTCTACTGATAAAGAGATTGCTTCCCTTATTCAGGATACATTTATGTCAGATTATTTTAGAGTATATACAAGTCCGGATGTTATTGGAATTGAGCTTGGAGGAGCACTTAAAAATGTTATTGCCCTTGCGGCAGGTATTGCAGATGGTCTCGGCTGTGGGGATAATACCAAGGCAGCTCTTATTACAAGAGGTATAACTGAGATTACAAGGCTTGGTGTAGCTATGGGTGGCAAGATTGAAACCTTTGCTGGCTTATCTGGTATAGGTGACCTTATAGTTACCTGTGCGTCAAAGCATAGTCGTAATCGTAATGCGGGTTATCTTATAGGTCAGGGTAAGACCTACAAGGAAGCTATGGAGGAAGTAAAAATGGTTGTTGAGGGTGTATATTCTGCCAAGGCAGCTATGGCTCTTAGCAAAAAGTATGGTATTGATATGCCTATTGTAGAGTGTGTCAATAAGATGTTATTCGAAGATTTAACTGCCACAGAGGCAATGAAAATCTTATTAGGAAGAGACAAAACTAAGGAAGCGGAGTCTTTATCCTGGAACTAATGTATAAAGGGTGATAAAAATGAGTATCAATAGGATTACTCGTGAAGATATAATCAGGCTTAAGCTTGAAAGAAAAAGACAGGCAAGAAAGCTGTCTATGATTTTTAGTATCCTTGCTGTTATTATAGTAGGAGTTAGTTTAGTAGTTTTTTACAATTTAAAAGACCATAAAAATGTTACTAATGGTAAGGAAATGCTAGTGGGTGTTGAACCATCTCTTGGAAGTAGCGACATAGACAAAATAGATTATGACACTATGATATCCCAATCTCAGACCGTAGAAGGTGTCGAGGAAGAGGAACCAGACGAGAGCGACATATTAGATTCTTTTGTTTTTGAAGTACCAGAAACATCCCTTCCACCAGTGGAAGAGATAGTTGGCAATGATTGGTATGACGAAAGCTACTACACAAAATCAGAGGATATTGTTGATATAAGATATTTTAGTAAAGTGGTTTTTGTAGGTGATTCAAGAACTGAAGGCTTATTGCTTTATGCCGGTTTGCCTAATATAAATGGATATTGTTATAAGGGACTCACTGTTGATAAGCTTACAAGTAGTTCAAGTATATATGTTGAGGAATATGGTAATAACTATACCTGTTATGATGCTATTTCCCTTGTTCCATATGATACGTACTATTGTAGTTTTGGAATAAATGAACTTGGATGGGTTAATATTGATTTATTTATAGAATATTTCAATGAATTGATTGACCATATACGAAGTGTTAGTCCAGATGCAGTTATTTATGTCCAGAATATATTACCAGTATCCCAAAAGGAATCCACAAGTGATAGTATATTCACTCAGGAAAGAATAAACTTGTTTAATGAAGAGCTTCTTACAATGTGTCAAGAAAGAAAGGATGTTATATATCTTGATGTAGCGTCTGCTGTTATGGACGAGGAGGGATATCTTCCTTCTGAGGCATCGGGAGATGGCATACATTGTAACGCAAGTTATTGCAAGCGAATTATTCAGTATATCAGATGTAATACTTACACAAAAAAATAATTTATGGTAATACCCCTGTTTAGTTTTACATATATATGTAATAGTGTAAAACTTAAATGGGGGTATTATTATGGACATTTATAAGGATATTGAAACAAGAACAAATGGCGAGATATATATGGGCGTAGTAGGACCAGTTAGAACTGGTAAGTCTACATTTATAAAAAGATTTATGGAGCTTCTTGTTGTTCCCGCCATAAAGGATGAACATAGTAGGGTTAGAGCTATAGATGAATTGCCACAGTCTGCATCAGGAAGAACTGTTATGACTACAGAACCAAAATTCATTCCAAAGGATACAGTTGATATAATTTTGGAGGATGGAGTTGAATTTAAAGTTAGGATGATTGACTGTGTAGGATATATGATTGACGAAGCAGAGGGACATGAGGAGGATGGAAAAGAAAGACTGGTAAAAACCCCTTGGTTTGATTATGATATCCCATTTACAAAAGCTGCGGAAATGGGAACAAAAAAAGTTATATTTGAGCATTCTACAGTAGGTATATTGATTACCTGTGATGGAACAATAACTGATATATCAAGAGAAGCCTATATAGAGGCTGAAGAAAAAACGGTAAATGAGCTAAAGGAAATAGGAAAACCTTTTGTTGTTCTTTTAAATTCAAGACGTCCTGGTTCAGAAGATACAGTTATGTTGGCAGAAGAACTTACAGAAAAGTATGGTGTGTCTGTTATACCTCTTAATTGCGACCAACTAAAACCATATGACATAAATGCAATATTTGAAGAATTGCTCCTTGATTTTCCTATTACTGCCATAAACTTTAATATTCCAAAGTGGGTAGAGGCGATGGATAGTGATTGTGATATAAAGTCTTATCTTATACATATGGCTAAGGATATTTTTTCAGGTATGTATCATATGAAAGATATTAAAAATATATCCTGTGAAGCAGATGATTACATAGAAAAAATAAGTATCAATAATATAAATATGGCAGATGGTGGAGTGAATATAAATATCCAGCTTTTTGATAAGTATTATTATGATATGATATCAGATATGTTAGGAGCAGATATAAGAAATGAGTATGATTTCATTAAGGAAATCAAAGACATGTCAGATACAAAGAAACAGTGTCAGAAGGTTAGTATGGCTCTTATGCAGTCCCTTAAAACCGGATATGGTTCCGTTACACCTGAGGAAAATGAAATTAAGCTAGATGCACCAGAATTAATAAAGTCCGGCAATAAGTATGGCGTTAAGATAAAGGCAAAAGCTCCATCTATACATTTAATAAAGGCTAATATAACTACAGAGATTGCGCCAATTGTAGGTTCTGAGGAACAGGCAAAGGATTTGATTAGTTATATAAATAGTGATGGTATGGAGGATGATAATATATGGAGTGTAAATATATTTGGAAAGACTATTAGACAATTAGTTGAGGATGGGTTAAAATCAAAAATAAATAAAATCAACCAGGAAAGTCAGCAAAAATTACAGGATACAATGGAGAAAATAGTTAACGATTCCAATGGAGGAATGGTTTGCATAATAATTTAAAACGTGTTATTATACCACTACACGTTTTAATTTTAGGAGATACATATGTCACAGGAAAAATTGGCATTTAAGATTAAGGAATTCGAAGGTCCCCTTGACCTTTTATTACACTTAATTGAAAAGAACAAATTTAATATATTTGATATTCCTATAGTAGAGATTACTGAGCAGTATCTTGAGTATGTCAATGCTATGGAAGAGTCCGATTTAGATGTCATGAGTGAGTTTTTGGTTATGGCAGCAACTCTTATAAGCATTAAAGCAAAGATGCTTCTTCCTAAGGAAGAAAAAGAAGAGGAAGAAGAGGAAGATCCAAGAGCTGAACTTGTAAGACGATTGCTTGAATATAAGATGTACAAATATGCGTCTTATGAGCTTAAGGATATGGAGCTTGATGGCCAAAGAGCTTATTTTAAGGGGGCAAGTATTCCAAAGGAAGTGCGGGAATACAAAGAAGTTATTGACCCTGCTGATGTTATAGGTGACACTACCTTGGCTAAGCTTAATGAGATATTTAATCAGGTTATGCGAAGAACCGTTGACAGAGTCGACCCTATAAGAAGTAAATTTGGAACCATCGAAAAGGAAGAAGTTCGTATCGAAGATAAGATGGAAGAGATAAAGACTAGCATAAAAGGTCTTAAGGGCATTAACTTTAGAACTCTTCTTGAGGTTCAAGCTTCAAAGCTTAATATTATAGTTACTTTTTTAGCTATATTAGAGCTTATGAAGGTAGGAGATATAGTTATCAAGCAAGAAAACTTATTTGGAGATATAATTATCGACTCCTTAGAGATTGATTAGGGTACATAGGAGGATATATGGAAGATAGTATTTTAAAAACAGAAGCTGCGGTGGAGGCTATATTGTTTTCAATAGGTGATTCTGTTCCTTTAAAGGAATTGGCTAAGGTGTTGGAAATAGATGAGCCTACCCTTGATAAGATTATACAAAACATGATGGATAAGTATGACAAAGAAGATAGGGGAATCAGAATTGTTAAATTAGAATCTGCCTATCAGTTATGTACAAAGAATGAGTATTATGATGTTCTTACCAAGGTTGTAAATATGCCTAAAAAGCATAATCTTACAGATTCTCTTATGGAGACTCTTTCTATTGTTGCCTACAAGCAGCCGGTTACAAGACAGGAGATTGAATCTATAAGAGGTGTATCCTGTGTTCATGCCATAAATAAATTAGTAGAATATAATCTTATTATGGAGGTTGGAAGACTTGACGCTATAGGTAGACCGATACTTTTTGGAACTACTGAAGATTTCCTTAGAAGTTTTGGTGTAACTTCTATGGATGAGCTTCCAATTATATCCCCTGACAAGATAGAGGACTTTAAGCAGGAGGCTATGGAAGAAGCACAGCTTAAGATTGAGGTGTAAAAAGGGCTTTCCCCAAATCTTTATATATATTCCATAGTACATAGGATGGATAATCTGGTATTATAATGTCCTTTAAGATGATTTTGTGCAAATATCATTATTGCAGTGGGTCAGGTAAATGCACCCCTAAAGTATTTGTCTGAATGTACGGACTAGGAATATAAGCATCCAGAGATTTTTATTTGTCTTGTTAAGAAATTTTTGAAATATCTAATAAATAGGGCTCGGGATGTTTTAATACGACCCTTGAGTTGCAAAACTCGTAATCAGATAAGAAATGGCGTAGAATTATGATTAAGTAAAAATACTTATCAAATTCTACGCCATTTCTTATTCTCATTACTCAAACAGTTGCAACTCAAGGTGTTTCATCCCGAGCCCATTATTTATTGATATTTCTATAAATTTCTTAAAGGACAAATAAAAACCTCTGGATGCTATATATTCCAGTCCTTACATGAGTTTATACTGTGGGGTGCTAATCAAAAACCTGACCCACAAAATAATAGATATTTCCAAAATCTCTTAACCAGACATTATAATACCAGATTATCCACCCTATGTATTAGGGAATATAAAAAAGATTTTTGAAAAGCCCGTTTATAATATACTCTCAATGGATACGGTATATTCTTTGGATAAATCTATGAAAGAATCTTTTGTTTTTATGAGGGGTTTTGAAAGGCTGACTTTGTTGATGTAGACAATGTCCCCTTCCTCACCATTACTAAGCTTTACTTTGCAGTTTATGTAGCTGTTTACAACGCGCTCAAGGAAAGTAAGTAAGAACTTAGGGTTATATTTTTTGAGTCCATTTTCTTCGAAATTATGAATAACTGTAAATGGACTAAGCGGTTCTCTGTAAACTCTTTTAGCTGTCATAGCTTCGTAAATATCAGCAATAGTGACAATTTGAGCGAATTTATCAATTCTATCTTCCGTAAGACCCAAAGGATATCCTGAACCATCACATTTTTCATGATGCATAAGAGCAGCGTACTGTATACGAATGTCCGCATTTCTGGCTTTTAAAAGTTCATAACCCTTGCGTGAATGAGTTTTTACAATCTTAAATTCCTCATCAGTAAGTTTACCAGGCTTTTTGATAATGTGGTCAGGTATAAGCAATTTTCCTATATCGTGAAATAATCCGCAGGAGGTAAGAACCTTTACTTCCTCCTCTGGAAGTTCTAACCATTTTCCGAAGATATTGCAGATAAGAGCTACATTGAGAGAGTGATTAAATGTGCTGTCATCGTAATTCTTCAATGTGGAAAGCATAGTAAAAATGCTAAGTGGTGAATCTGTTGCATCAATTATGTTTAGAGCGTTATTCAACATAGTGTCCACTTCAATTGGAGCATTTTTATGTACTATATCGTTTAGGTGTTCTGACATAACATCTATATTTTTATCATAACGTCGTTTGAACTTCTTGTACTCTACAGTATTGACAATAGCTTCCTCGTCAATGGTAAAGTTGGACATAGGATCTATATCTGTTTCAACAGATACAAGTTCGTCTTCAACTTCTACCATAAGAACAGAATTAGCAATAAGCTTTGTAATTATGCTTCTTGTAATTATTGTATTTTTGGGCAAAATCATCTGACCCTTGGTGGAATAAGTATCCTCAAGGGTGACCATACCTTCTTTTAACTCAGATGTAAATTTAGTGCTCATATGTTTCGTCCTTTAAATTTAGATAGAAATATTATACAGTAAAAAGTCGATTATTTCAATTGGCAAGTCTATATTTCACAAATAAAAAATATATTATATTGTATATCTTTTTTGGGAGTGATTTATGAAAAAAATCATAAGTGTTTTCCTAGCTTTTTATATATTGTTTTTTTCTGGATTTTGTAAGGTGGTAAGTGCTGCCCAAATAACTGATTCAGAACTTTATTCCATATCAGCTGCGCTTATAGATGGGGATTCGGGAAGAGTTTTGTATGAAAAAAATGGTTATGAAGTTAGGGCAATGGCTAGTACAACAAAGATTATGACCTTGATACTTGCTCTTGAATACGGTAATCTGGATGATTTGGTTACGGTAAGCGATTATGCAGCTAAGATGCCAGATGTGCAGCTAAACATTAAGGCGGGTGAGCAGTATCTGTTGGAGGATTTGCTTTATTCCTTGATTATGGAGAGTCATAATGATTCAGCTGTGGCTGTGGCTGAGCATATTGGAGGGGACATAGAAGGCTTTGCCAATATGATGAATAAAAAAGCAAGGGAGATAGGACTTTCTTCTACATATTTTATTACACCAAATGGATTAGATGCATCTGATGAGACAGGCACCCATTCTACCACTGCAGTGGAGCTTGCTCTTATTATGAAATATTGCATAATGGATTCACCTGCAAAGGAGGATTTTATAAGAATTTCTCAGACAAGAAATCATAGCTTTAGTGATTATGAGGGCAAACGTAATCATAATATTCGCAACAAGAATGCATTTTTAGATATGATGGATGGGGTTATAGCTGGTAAAACGGGTTTTACGGCTGATGCAGGATATTGTTATGTAGCTGCATTGGAGAGGAATGGAAAAACCTACATAGTGGCTTTGCTTGGATGTGGCTGGCCCAATAACAAAACCTACAAGTGGTCAGATACAAAAAAATTGTTTAATTATGGTATGGATAATTATAATTATGAGGTTATAGTCGATAAAACCTACTCGATAAATTCAATTCCAGTTATTGACGGTGTAGAAAATGATTATCTTGACCTATATATTAGCTCAGAACTAGGACTGATTCTATCTGAAAGTGATGTGGTGACCTTTGAATTAAATCTTCCAGACTGTGTGGCGGCACCGGTAAAAAAAGATAGTATGGTAGGAAATTTAAATATAATTATAAATGGAGAACATTTTGCATCCATTAATATATATTCGGCGGAAGATATAGATAAGGTTGATTTTTGGTACTATTTTAAAACTACATTAAAATCCTTCCTTTTGTAAGTTTAAACATTTGTGATTTTATGCATATAATAGAGTATCGTAAGGGAGTTGTTTAAGTTGAATTATAGTAATATATGTGTTCTTGGAACAGACCAACGCATGGATTATATGGCTCAAAAATTTTATGACATAGGGTACGATGTATATAGAGATATAAAAAACTGCACTGAAACGTCTATTGTAGTGCTTCCTCCTCCAGTGGGAGATGTAGCCGTAAGAGAAGTATTGCCTTTTCTTGTTACAGGTCAAAGTGTATATGGTGGTGCAGTTTCAAAGGCATTTATATGTGAGTGTGAAAATAGGGGTATAGATGTTAAGGATTATCTAAAATGGGATAATGTTACCTTTAAGAATGCAAATTTAACGGCTAAAGGAATTATAAAAGAAGCGGAAGGTATAAAAAATATCAATCAAAACACTAAGTGTTTAGTTGTGGGATATGGTTTCTGCGGAAAAGCAATTGCTAGCCAGTTAAAAGCACTTACAAATAACATATCTGTTTTGGTTAGACGTAAGGAATTAAAGTCAGATATTGAGGCCACTGGATACGGATTCCTTAATATGAAGGACGAATATATTGACCTTGGTGAATTCGATTTTATATTTAATACAGTTCCAGCCCTAGTTCTTGACGGTCATATGTTACAATCCGCTTCTTCTTCAAATGTTATATTAGATATTGCATCAAGTCCTGGGGGAACAGATTTTTCCTATTGTAAAGAAAAAAATATATTAGCCAGACTTTCTCTTGGTATACCGGGGAAAGTATATCCAAAGGAAGCAGGGGAGATTATTGCTGATGCCATCATATATGATTTGAATTCAATTTAACACTACTTACCAGCAAATTTGAAAGGCATATAGTATGAAGTTATCAGGGTGCAATATAGGTTTTGCTATAACCGGTTCATTTTGTACTTTTGATAAAATTCTTCCTCAAATAAAAGTTCTTGTAGATGAAGGTGCTAGAGTTATACCTATTTTTTCAAACAATGCATACACATTTGATACCAGATTTGCTAAGGCAGAGGAGTTTGTGGAAAAAGTTAGAGATATAACCGGAGAAAAGGGCATAAGCTCCATACAACAGGCAGAGCCTATTGGTCCATCCGGAATGCTTGATGTTATGGTTATAGCTCCTTGTACTGGAAACACCGCTGCAAAGTTAGTTAACGGAATAACAGACGGACCTGTTCTTATGGCAGCCAAGGCACATATGAGAAACAACAGGCCTCTTATAATTTCTATATCTACAAACGATGCGCTGGGAATTAATTTCCAGAATATAGGTAGACTTATGGTTATGAAGAATATATATTTTGTTCCATTTGGTCAGGATAACTATAAATCTAAGCCAAATTCTATGGTGGCGGATGTGGATAAAATCAGAGAGACAATCATAATGGCAATGGAAGGAATACAGATTCAGCCAGTGATTGTATAAGTAATAAAGGTGCTAATACAGGAAGTCTGTACTAGCACCTATTTTTATACTGATAAGGAATACTTTTTCATCCAATAGTTGATTTGTAGTAGATAGGCAACCATCTGTGGTCCTGCCATTAGCTGACCGTACCAAGGTTTGCCATATTCTTTAGGCTGATTAAGAAATAAGTTGACTGCAGGTAGATTAAGATAACTTCTAATAGGGGAGGAGGTATCGTTTATTACCTCTTTTAGCCTTTTTACAAGTATTTCTTCATATTTTGGATGATAAGTTTTAGGATAAGGATTCTTAGGTCTGTTTAATATTTCCTCTGGCAAAAATTTTGTTGAGGCTTTTCTAAGCAAACTTTTAGGTATTCCATTTTCTGATTTCATATGCCAAGGAACATTATACACATAATCCACAATCCTTCTGTCCGCAAAAGGAACTCTGGCCTCCAAACCACTGTGCATGGAGGTTCTATCCATTCTATCTAGTAAGGTTTGCATAAACCATCTGATGTTTAAGTAGGAGATACGTCTTCTATTTGTTTCAATCTCAGATTCTTCAGGAATAATATCCACCTCGGATATGGTTTTATTGTAGGCGTTTGCCACATATTTTTCCATTTGAAGAGAAGCGGCAAACTCTGGATTAAGCAGGGATTTTCTAAAGCTTATATCACTCATCCATGGAAAAGTATTTGAATTAAGCATATCTTCCCTGTGAAACCAAGGATAACCACCAAATATTTCATCAGCACATTCCCCAGTTAATGCCACCTTATGATTTTTTGAGACCTCACTACAAAAGAAAAGAAGAGAAGAGTCTACATCAGCCATAGTAGGAAGGCATCTTGAATCCACGGATTCTTCAAGTAAATCTGCCAAGGTTTCGTATTTGCATGTAAGATAGATATGATTTGAGCCAATATGCTTTTTCATAATGTCCACATAGGGTCTATCCTGGGATGGTTGAAAGCTATTTGATTTAAAGTGAATTTCGTTATCTTCATAGTCAAAAGAGTAGGTTGCAAGCTTTGTATCTTCATCGAGATACTTGGCGCATATAGCAGATACTAGGGAAGAATCAATTCCTCCAGATAAAAATGTACATATTGGCACGTGGGATATCATCTGCATTCTTACGCTGTCCTCCACAAGCCAGCTGGTTTTTTCTATAGTTTCCTCGTAGGAATCACTGTGAGGAATACTCTCGATTTTATAGTATTTTTCTCTGTGGATATAATCTGGTGCAAATACAATATATTCACCGGGTAAGACTTCATTTATATTTGCGAATACACCATTGCCATAGGTTTTTGCTGGTCCTATGGTAAATATTTCGTTTAGGCTATTCATATTAATAGTTGGTTTAATATTAGGATATTCAAAAAGAGTGTCTATTCTAGATGCGAATACTACAGTGCTTTCTAGTTGTTTATAAAAGAGTGGTTTAATTCCGAAGTGATCTCGGAAGAGATATAGTAAGTTGTATTTTTCGTCATATATTCCAATAGCAAATATACCATTTAGATGTTTAACAAAGCCTGGCCCCCAATGAATAAAGGCGTAACCTATAACTTCTGTATCTGAATTTGTATAAAAATCATATCCCAAGGATATAAGTTCTTTTTTTAATTCAGGGTGGTTGTAGATTTCTCCATTGTATACAATGTGATAGCTATTTTCATGATAATTAATACAAAAAGGCTGCTTGCCCATATCAAGATCAATTATAGATAACCTGGTATGGGCAAGGCAGCATGAGTTTATTATGGAGTAGCCCTCACCATCTGGACCCCTCATTTTCATAGAATTAATCATCTTTTTTAGAATTGAAAAATTCTTTTTTGGATTTTCAGAATAATTATCTTTGGGATTGTAGAAGCCTGCAATACCGCACATATTATCCTCATAAACATATTTTTGTTATTATATGCAAATTAGAGCAGTTCTGCCACATCAAGGATAAGCTTTTTGGTTTTATCCCAACCAAGACATGGGTCGGTAATTGATTTTCCGTAGATTCCATCGCCTATTGACTGATTTCCATCTTCAATGTAGCTTTCTACCATAACTCCCTTAACGAGTTTTTTGATGTCATCGTTATGACGACAAGAGTGAAGTACCTCTTTGACGATTCTTGGCTGTTCAGCCCATTTTTTACCTGAATTATTGTGATTTGCGTCCACTATGCAGGCAGGATTTTTAATATCAAACTGGCTGTAGGTTTCAACAAGACGAACTAAGTCATCATAGTGGTAGTTTGACACAGACTTTCCGTATTTGTCCAGACCACCGCGAAGTATACAGTGTGTATATGGGTTGCCGGATGTTTCTGCCTGATATCCTTTGTACATAAATATGTGGCTTGTCTGGCCAGCAAGGCAGGAGTTCATCATAACTGTAAAGTCACCGCTTGTTGGATTTTTCATACCGACTGGTACATCGATACCGCTGGCAGTAAGACGATGCATCTGGTCCTCAACACTTCTTGCACCTACCGCATGGTATGCGATAAGGTCATCTACATAATGAGTGTTTTCTGCGTAGAGCATCTCATCAGCAGCAGCCATGCCAGTTTCTGCAATAGCACGAAGGTGAAGCTTACGTATAGCTATAAGTCCTTCAGCCATATCAGTTTTTTTGTTTGGGTCTGGCTGATGTACCATACCTTTGTATCCTGCACCTGTAGTTCTTGGCTTTCCTGTATATATACGAGGAATAATAATGATTTTATCCTTAACCATATCCTGAACATCTTTTAATCTATGTATATAGTCCATAACTGGCTCTTCACTGTCAGCAGAACATGGTCCGATTACAAAAATAAATTTGTCAGATTCACCTGAAAAGACTTTCTTTATCTCTTCATCCCTAGCCACCTTAATAGCACGAAGTTCATCGCTTAAAGGTATAAGTGCTTTTAATTCCTCCTCAGTAGGTAATTTCTTAACTAGATTAATACTCATTGTATTATGCCTCCTTGTTTACTGAATTGCTTTACAGTTTAACAGTGTAAAGCGAAAAAGTCAATAGAAATATTTATATCATATTATTTTTTTATTATAAGTATAATGTATTAATACATATTTTGAGGTGCTTTTTTGAAGAAAATTATAGCTTTTTTTATGACAATTATACTTGCTCTAAACATTATATTATCAAATGTATTAACTGCTTTGGCAACAGAAGAAACGTACCCCGATTTGGGGATAACAGCCAAGTCAGCTATTTTAATGGAGGCAAAAAGTGGAAAAGTAATATATGAAAAAAATGCGGATGAGAAACTTCGTCCCGCGTCGGTAACAAAAATAATGACTTTACTTATCATATTTGAAGAAATAGAGACAGGAAATCTTAGTCTTGATGATGTTGTTACAGTAACTGAGCATGCGGCCTCCATGGGAGGTTCTCAGTGCTTTTTTGAAGCGGGAGAGCAACAAACTGTAAAAGATATGATTAAATGCATTGAAATCGCCTCGGGAAATGATGCAGCTGTTGCTATGGCTGAACATATATCAGGTAGTGAAGCTTTATTTGTTGAACGTATGAATGAAAGAGCAAAGGAACTAGGAATGAATAATACCTCTTTTAAAAATGCTTGCGGTCTTGAAGCAGAGGAGCACTACACTTGTGCAAGAGACATAGGAATTATGTCCAGGGAACTTATTGTGAACCATCCGGAGATAAAGGAATATGCAACTACCTGGATGGATTATATAATTCACAAGACAAGTAGAGGGGAATCTAGATTTGATCTTGCCAATACAAATAAATTTTTACGACAATACAATGGGGCAACTGGATTAAAAACAGGTTATACATCCCAAGCAAAATATTGTATGTCTGCAACGGCTGAAAGAGAAGGAGTTGAGCTTATTGCTGTAATTATGGGAGCAGAAACAAAGGAAATTAGAAATTCTGAGGCGGCTATGCTTTTGGATTACGGTTTTTCTGTGTGCGAAACATTTACAGATAATAATGTTTTAGAAAGTAAGATAGATATTCCTGTTAAGTTAGGGGTCAAAAAGAGCATAGATTATAAGTGTGACAGTACAAAGAACATTTATATTATAAATGGTAATATTGAAAATATAGAAAAAAATGTTGTTGTGTATAGTGATTTGGAAGCACCTATATACGAAGGGGATATAGTAGGGGTTGTTGAGTATAGTTACGAGGGCAATATTATTGATGAGGTTTTTATTTATGCCGCTGAAAATATTGAACGAATGTCCTATGGTTACAGTTTAAATAGTGTAATAAGACAATTGTTTATGGTAAAATAGGAGTAATTATGCTACTATATCTTAGATACTTGTTATATATACTTGAGGTATTTAGATGAAATATTTAATTATTATTCTTACTCTTATATTGATCTTTGTCCTATTTGTGGTTATTGAGAGTATTAGAGAATGTAGAAAATTTAAGATTACCAATTATACACTTAAAGATATTGAAGATGAGTCTTTTGTTGGTCTTAAAATCGCTTTTTTTGCGGATTTGCACAACACATGGTTTGATGAGGACAATTCCTCGTTGATAAAAGCTATTAGGGATTATAAGCCTGATGCTATTATCTTGGGTGGAGATATGCTGGTATGTCGAGTTAAACAGATAGAAAACAACTTGAAAACAGCTTATTTTATAAATAAGCTTTGTGATATAGCACCAGTTTACTATGGCATGGGAAATCATGAAACCGGAGTAAAATATAAGTATGATGATGTTGGAGATAATTGGGAGGACTATCTTAAGCTTTTAGACCCAAGAATTACTATATTAAACGATGAAAATGTAAAGATACGTAAAGAAAAAGTTACATTTTCTGTATATGGTCTAGCTTTGCGTGGAAAATATTACAGCAGATTAAAGACACTTCCTTTAACGAAGGAGAATATGAAAGAAAAATTAGGAGACTTAGATACATCAAATTACAATATATTAATAGCTCATAATCCAGATTACTTTAAGGTATATGCAAAATGGGGGGCAGATTTGGTGCTTTCTGGTCATAATCATGGCGGATTAGTGAGATTGCCTATTCTTGGTGGTGTTATTTCTCCTAGGCTTCATTTATTTCCAAAGTATACTTATGGAGTATATAAAAATGAGGATTCTAAGATGATTTTAACTAACGGTTTAGGAGCGCATTCTATGAAAATCAGAGTGGGAAATGTACCAGAACTTGTGTTTATAAATATAAATAGAAAATAAGTGCCTTTTATGTTGAAAAAAAACAAAAAATAATATATTATATTAGGGTTAGTTTGAATTACTATATTATAATTTAAGAGGATTTTGCAGGGATGAAGAAGGAAGAAGCTAATGAAGAATTAAATAAAAATGATTCTGTAAAGGAAGATGAAGAAAACAAAGAAGACGAAAATAAGAATGAGTCTAAAACTGAATCTAAAACTGAGTATAAAGATATACCAGAGATAAAAGTTGATAGACCTTATATTGATTCTTCAGTTCAAAAATATAAAAAGAAGAAAAAAGTGGTTAAGTGGGTTCTTATATCTATATTATCTGTTTTGGGATTAACATATATAGGTGGTGTAATCTATTTTTCTTCTCATTTCGATTCTGATACATACATTAATGGATATGATGTCTCACACAAGTCCGTTGAAGAGGTGGAAAAGATATTTGATGATGAGTTTTCTGCTTATGAAATGGATATTGTATACAAGGATTGTGTAGAAAAAGTTCGCTGTGGTGATGGTCATTTGGAGTTTGCTCTTTCTGAGGATGTTGACAGTATTAAGAAAAAGCAAAATTCATTTTTATGGTTTATAAATATTTTCAATGAGGATAGTTTTTCTGTTGATTATGTGGCATCTTATGATGAGACTGCTATGAAGGAATATCTTATGTCCTTTGATTGTATGAAGTCTTCTAATATGATTGATTCTGTTAATGCAGATGTTCGTATGGAAAATGGAGAGGTTGTTATTATACCAGATGTTACAAAAACAAAGCTTGACACAGATAAGGTTTATGATGTGGTTGTAGCAGGTATTGAAGGATATGGTGATTCTGTCGATATTGATGCATCAGAGTGTTACATTAAGGCGGATATTACAGCAGATTCTAACACAATAAAAGGAATTGCTGATAAGGCAGAGGAATTTCTTTCTATAGAAGCGTTCTATGATTTCGATGGATATATGGTAGCAATCAGCAGAGAAGATTTATCGAAGATGGGTTACATAGATGACAATGGAGAGGTTCAGATAAGCAAGACAAATGTTGAATTATTTGCAAAGGAATTTGCTGATAAGTATACAACTACACATTCTGAAAGAGTATTTGAAACTCATGATGGAGAAAAGATCCTCATATATGGAGAGTATTATGGTTGGATAATCAACGGTGAGGAGGAAGCAGTTGAACTCTATGAACTCCTTTGTACAAAGAAGGATTTTACAAAGGAACCTGTTATTGAAAAAGCGGGATATACCATGTGTGAGATGAATGACATAGGTGATTCTTATGTTGAGATTGATTTCCTTGAGCAAACACTTTACGTATACATAGATGGCAAGGTTGAACTTGAAACACCGGTAGTAACAGGCGATACTTCAAGAGGATACAAGACTCCAGGTGGACTTTTCTGTATCGATAATAGAGTGTATGATACACAATTAGTTGGCCCAACTTGGGACTTGCATGTAAATATGTGGATGGGCTTCAATGGTTCAATTGGTATGCATGATGCTCCATGGAGATGGGAGTATGGCGGAGATATATATACCTACAATGGTTCTCATGGATGTGTAAATATTCCTTATGAACAGGCTATGGAGGCAATTGGTATATGCGAGACTGGTATGCCTGTTGTTGCATACTGGCTTGATGAGGTTGAGATTATAAAGTAGTTTTTACTGGAGAATAATATGAACAAGATACAGTTTAAACAATTCATAGATAGTAAAATAATAATGCTTGATGGTGCTACAGGAAGTAACCTTATGGATAAGGGTATGCCTGTGGGAGTTTGCCCTGAAAAATGGATACTTGACAATCCAAAGCATTTGATTAATTTGCAGAGAGATTATATCAAAGCAGGTTCAAATATAGTTCTTGCACCTACTTTCACAGCTAATAGAATAAAGCTTGCTGAATACGGCTTGGAAAAAGATATAATCGATATAAACGAAAGATTAGTTGGCTTGTCAAAAAAAGCAATTGCAGAGGAAGGTTACAGAGCTTATGTTGCAGGTGACCTTACTATGACAGGAAAACAGCTTAAGCCTATTGGTACTATGGAACTTGAAGAACTTATCGATGTGTATAAGGAACAGGCTCAGATTCTTGTTAGGGCAGGTGTAGATTTATTTATAGTAGAAACTATGATGAATCTTGCTGAGGCAAGAGCAGCTCTTATAGCTATAAAGGAAGTCTGTGATTTACCGGTTATGGTAAGTCTTACATTTAATGAGGATGGAAAAACCTTGTTTGGACAAACACCTGAGACTTCAGTGGTAGTTTTACAAAGTTTAGGTGCAGATGCTGTGGGTATAAACTGTTCCACTGGTCCTGATAAGATGATACCTCTGGTTAAGAGAATGCTCAAATATGCAAAGGTACCAGTGTTTGCGAAACCAAATAATGGTATGCCGGAGCTTATAGATGGTGTTACAAAATACACCATGACTCCTAGCGAATTTGCTTCCTATGGTAAGGAATTGGTTGATGCAGGAGTAAGAGCCATAGGTGGATGTTGTGGAACAACTCCAAAGCATATTTCTGAACTTAAGAAGTATACTAGAAATGTCAATGTTGCTGAGGAAGAAACAACAACCCGAGAAGTCTTAGCAAGTGAGTATAAGATTTGTGACATTGATATAGATGGTAATTTTATAATAATAGGTGAACGTATCAATCCTACTGGCAAAAAGATGCTTCAGGAAGAGCTTAGAGCAGGAAAGATGGATATGGTCATTTCCATGGCAGAAGAGCAAGTTGCCGCAGGAGCTAAGATCCTAGATATCAATATGGGTATGAATGGTATAGATGAGCTTGCCATGATGAAGGAAGCTATATATCAGGTTATGTCTACAGTGGATGTGCCACTTTGCATTGATTCCAGTCATATTGATATTATTGAAGAAGCACTTAGGATTTATCCAGGTAGAGCATTAATTAATTCCATTTCTCTTGAAGAAAAAAAATGTCGTCCTCTTATGAAGATAGCTGCAAAGTACGGAGCTATGTGTATTTTGCTTCCTTTATCTGACAAAGGTCTCCCAGAGAGCTTAGAGGAGAAGATAGAGACTATTCATGAGTTGCTTAAGATAGCTGAGGAAGAAGGCGTTTCAAGGGATAGTATCATTATAGACGGACTTGTTACAACTGTTGGTGCTAATCCAAATGCCGCTATAGAGACATTGGAGACTATCAAATACTGTAAGGATACCCTTGGTTTGCCTACAGTTTGTGGTCTTTCAAATATATCTTTTGGTCTCCCGGAGAGAATAAATGTAAACACAGCATTTCTTACAATGGCTATTGCAAATGGTCTTACTATGGCTATCTGTAATCCTGGACAGGCACAGATTGTCAATGCTTCACTGGCATCAGATTTACTTTTAGCAAAGAAAGGCTCTGATGACAACTACGTAGGAGGAGTTGTGCCGATTGCTGTGGGACAGTCCGCTGTTTCATCAAAGAATAGTGTTGATATTCAGGGCAGTCCTATATATGTAGATGTAGTTAAGGGCAACAAATCTACAATCATAGATAATGTAAAAAAGGCTATAGCAGAGGGGGCTAATCCTCAGGATATTATTGACAACGATTTAATTCCTGCAGTTAATAAGGTGGGAGAATTATTTGAGCAAAAGAAATATTTCCTTCCACAGCTTATATCTGGAGCTACAGTTATGGATATGGCTATAGAGTATATAACTCCACTTCTTAATAAGGGTGAGTCTAGAGAAGAAAAGGGAACAGTTGTTATGGCAACAGTTGAGGGAGATATACACGATATAGGTAAAAATCTTGTGGTGCTCATGCTCAAGAATTATGGTTATCGAGTCATTGACCTTGGAAAGGATGTCCCAAAGGATATTATTATAGAAACTGCTAAAAAGGAAAAAGCAGATGTTATAGGGCTTTCAGCTCTTATGACCACTACCATGATGCGTATGAAAGATGTAGTGGATGAAGTTAAAAAGCAAAATCTTAATGTCAAAGTAGTTATAGGCGGTGCAGTTGTATCAGAAAGCTTTGCTGATGAAATATCGGCAGATGGCTACTCAAAAGATGCAAATGATGCAGTTAAGCTTGTAGACAGACTATTGACAGAAGAAGTTTAAATGGTTAAAATATACATTAGCGAATTTTCGAGATTCAGGTTGAAAGGTGGATACATTATATGAAGAAGATGGTGTTATCATTATTAGTTGACAATACAGCCGGTGTACTCAGTAGAGTTTCTGGTTTGTTTAGCCGTAGAGGATATAATATTGATAGTTTATCAGTAGGTGTAACAGAGAATCCTAAGTTTTCACGTATGACAGTTGCTGTAAGTGGAGATGATAGAATTCTTAGTCAGATTAAGAAACAGCTTCTTAAGCTTGAGGATGTTATATCTATTACAGAGCTTAAGGACGGGGAGTCAGTATGTAGAGAGCTTATTCTTGTTAAGGTTAAGACAACCTTAGAGGAGAGACAGCAGATTATTTCTCTTGCTGACGTCTTTAGAGCAAAGGTTGTTGATGTATCCAAGGAATCTGTTATGATAGAGATTACAGGTAACATCAGTAAGGTTGAGGCATTTATCACACTTCTTGATGGATTTGCAATTGAGGAGATGGTTAGAACAGGTCTCACAGGTCTTACAAGAGGTAATGTTATCTCTGAGTAACTAAAGGTCATTACTTACTTTAAAAGTAATAACTATACATATTTTAATATATTTTTTTAGGAGGAAATAAAATGTCAGCAAAGATTTTTTATCAGGAAGATTGTAACTTATCACTCTTAGATGATAAGACAATTGCAATTATTGGTTATGGTAGCCAGGGTCACGCTCACGCTCTTAACTTAAAGGATTCAGGATGCAATGTTATCATTGGTCTTTATGAGGGAAGTAAGTCATGGGCTAAGGCAGAGGCACAGGGCTTCAAGGTATATACAGCAGCAGAAGCAGCTAAGTTAGCTGATATTATCATGATTCTTATCAATGATGAGTTACAGGCAGACCTTTACAAGAACGATATTGAGCCAAACTTAGAGGAAGGCAATATGCTTATGTTCGCTCATGGTTTCAATATTCACTTTGGTCAGATTGTACCACCAGCATATGTAGACGTTACTATGATCGCTCCAAAGGGACCTGGTCATACAGTACGTAGCGAGTATCAGGTAGGTAAGGGTGTTCCTTCACTTATCGCTGTACATCAGGATGCATCAGGTAAGGCACAGGATTTAGCACTTGCTTATGCACTTGGTATTGGTGGAGCAAGAGCTGGTGTTCTTGAGACTAACTTCAGAACTGAGACTGAGACTGACCTTTTCGGTGAGCAGGCAGTTTTATGTGGTGGTGTTTGTGCACTTATGCAGGCTGGTTTCGAGACTCTTACAGAGGCTGGTTATGACCCACGTAATGCATATTTTGAGTGTATCCACGAGATGAAGCTTATCGTAGACCTTATTTATCAGTCAGGTTTCGCTGGTATGAGATATTCTATTTCAAATACTGCTGAGTACGGTGATTACATCACTGGACCAAAGATTATCACTGAGGATACTAAGAAGGCTATGAAGAAGGTTCTTAAGGACATTCAGGATGGTACATTTGCTAAGGACTTCTTATTAGACATGTCTAAGGCAGGCGGACAGGCTCACTTTAAGGCTATGCGTAAGCTTGCTGCTGAGCATCCATCAGAGAAGGTTGGAGAGGATATTCGTAAGTTATATAGCTGGAACGACGAAGAAAAATTCATCGATAACTAAGATTTAGTACTTATTAAGAACCTAGATCGTATTAGATCTGGGTTCTTTTTCTTTAAATTATGGCAAAGGAGGGATTTTCGTGACCTGTTTAGAAGCACAATCTAATATTATGGGATTTATAGACAAGAAGCTACCGGATGATAAGGTTACGGATTTCGTCCGCCATGTAAAATATTGTCCAAATTGTATGGAAGAATTAGAGATACATTACACTCTTATAGTAGGAATGAGAGAGTTGGATAGTAATAAGGAGTTATCCCTTAATTTTAAAAAGGATTTAGATGAAGAATTAAATAGATGGGATAACAAAGTTAAAAATGTAAAGAGATTTAAGATGTCTACATTTAGTATTGTTTTTGTAGCAGCAGTTATATTTTTCTTTTTTATGTATGGTCAGATTCTCAATAAGGTATATCATATTGAACAAAGACTAATAAAAGAAAAACAAGGAAAATATTATTTTTACGAACAGTTCGAGGACTATATGCCTGTTTCTCAAAGGGATATAGTTATTGATTCCATAGAACTCAATAAACCTGTGGAAAAAACATATTATGAAAAAATACATTCATATAATTTAACCCATAATATTCATAATAACGATGAAGAATAGGAGATATATTATGAACAAATTATTATTAATCGACGGAAACAGTATTCTTAACAGAGCATTTTATGGTTTGCCTGATCTTACAACAAAGGATGGTTTACACACCAATGCTGTGCTTGGATTTTTAAATATAATTTTAAAAGTGATTGATGAAGAAAAGGCAACCCATATTTGTGTTGCCTTTGATGTTAAACACCCAACTTTTAGACATGAGATGTTTAGTGAGTATAAGGGAACAAGAAAACCTATGCCAGATGAGCTTAGAGAACAAGTGCCTCTTATAAAAGAAGTGCTTGGTACTATGAATATATTTACCATAGAGCGACCTGGATATGAGGCGGATGATATTCTTGGAACTCTTTCTAGAGTGGCTGATGGAGAAGGCTATGGTGTTACTGTGCTTTCAGGGGACAGAGATTTGCTCCAGCTTGCCACAGACAATATATTAATTAGATTACCAAAAACAAAAGCAGGAAAAACCATTATTGATAGCTATTATGCGGACAATGTAAAAGAGACATATGGTGTGGACCCAATTACATTTATTGATATGAAGGGACTTATGGGAGATACATCAGACAACATACCAGGTGTTCCAGGTATAGGAGAAAAAACAGCAGCAAAGCTTCTTATCGAGTATGGTTCTCTTGCTGGGGTGTATGAAAATATTGACAATATGAAAGCAAGCAAGATGAAGGATAATCTTGTGCAGTATAAAGAGCAGGCATTTATGTCCAAGGAACTAGCAACAATTAAGCTTGACTGCGAGATTAAGGCTGCCCTTTCTGACATGCTCATTGTTGATATGTTTAATTCCAATTCCTACAACATATTTGCAAAGCTTGAATTTAAGAGTCTTATGGGTAGATTTTCAAATGATGCTAAGGTTTCAAAATTCGAGGTTTCCTGTGAGATTGTTGAAGATTATGATGCATACACAAAGCTTATGGCGAAGGTTAATAAGTCTTCTAGAATTGGCTTTGGAATTATAGAAAATGAGGGGGAGGCTATAGGTGTTTCCCTTTGCCTTGAGGAGGGCAAAGCTTATCTTGTAAAGCTTATTAACTTTATCACTATAGATATGGTGGCTTCGGATATAATGAATTTACCGAAGTCTGTGGAACTATGCCTTCTGGACGTTAAAAGTCAGTTGAAATTCATAGCATTTAACGAGGATAGCAACGTGTTTGATTCCGGTGTTGCCTCATATCTGGTTAACCCGATGAAGGATAACTATGAATATGATGTTATTGCAAATGATTACCTTGGAATTACTCTTGAAGATAAGAAAGCCTTGGTAGGAAAACAAGAGATAAATATATTTACCTTTGAGGATGAAAATATTAGCAAATATATGTCCTATATATCAGTTATTCCATTTATGGTCAGAGGAGCTATATATGATAAGCTTCAGGATATGGATATGTACAATCTCTATACGGATATTGAGCTTCCTTGTGTATATTCTCTTTATGACATGGAAAAGAACGGTATAAAGGTAGATAAAGAGGGACTTATAAAGTTTGGTGAGACATTAAAGCAAAGAATAGAGGAGCTTACAAAAAATATATATAAGTTGGCTGGTAAGGAATTTAACATTAATTCTACAAAGCAGCTTGGTGAGATATTGTTTGAAGATTTAGGTCTTAAGAGTGGAAAGAAGACTAAAACAGGTTATTCTACAAGTGTTGAGGTGCTTGAGAAAATATCAGGTGAGCACGAGATAATTCCTTATATATTGGAGTATAGACAGCTTACTAAGCTTAATTCAACTTACGTGGAAGGTTTGTCTTCTTGTGTAAAGTCTGATGGAAGAATACACGGTAAGTTTAATCAGACAGTTACAGCTACTGGACGAATAAGCTCCACAGAGCCTAACTTACAAAACATTCCAACAAGACTTCCCCTCGGAAGAGAGATTAGAAAGGTATTTATACCAGAAGAAGGTTATGTGTTCCTTGATGCGGATTATTCTCAGATAGAGCTTAGAGTATTGGCTCATCTTTCCGGGGACGAAACCCTTATTGATGCGTATAAGAAGGATTCGGACATACATTCAATTACAGCATCAGAGGTATTTGATGTGCCATTTGAAGAGGTTACAGACCTTATGAGAAGAAAGGCAAAGGCAGTTAATTTTGGTATTGTCTATGGTATAAGTTCCTTTGGCCTTGGTCAGGACCTTGATATATCAAGAAAAGAGGCTGAAGGATATATAGAAAAGTATTTTGCCACATATGGAAATGTAAAGAAGTTCCTCAACGATACAGTTGAGGGGGCTAAAAAAACAGGCTATTCCATAACAATGTTCAACAGAAGAAGACCTATACCAGAGCTTGCTTCTTCAAACTTTATGACAAGAAGCTTCGGTGAAAGAGCTGCAATGAATTCACCTATTCAGGGAACTGCAGCGGACATCATAAAGATAGCTATGATTAATGTTAATAAGGAACTCAAGGAAAAAGGTTATAAATCAAGACTTATTTTACAGGTTCACGATGAGCTTCTTATTGAGACAAAGGTTGAGGAATTAGAGGAAGTAAAGAAGCTTCTAGTTGATAAGATGATGGAAGCGGCTAGCTTAAAGGTGCCTCTCGTGGTAGATGTGAATGTAGGAAATAGTTGGTATGACGCCAAGTAGTTTAGGGAGAAAAAAATGATAGTTCTTGGAATTACAGGGGGAGTAGGCTCTGGAAAAAGCAGAGTTTTATATGACTTAAAAGAAAATTACAATGCATATATTGTTGAGGCAGATAAGCTTGCCCATGAGCTTATGGAACCTGGGAAGGATATATATAACGAAGTTGTTAAAGTCTTCGGAAAGGATATTTTATCTAAAGAAGAACCTTACTTTATAGATAGGGCAAAGCTCGGTGGTATTGTGTTTAATGATAAGGAGAAACTGGAAACATTAAATTCTATATCACATCCCTTGGTAAAAAAACACATAGTGGAGGATATTGCCAGTAAGAAGAAAAAGGGAGATTGCAAACTTTTTGTCATTGAAGCAGCTCTTCTTATACAGGATGGATATGACAAGATATGTGATGAGATATGGTATATCTGGGTATCAAAAGAAGAACGTATAAAAAGGCTTATGGCTAGTCGCGGATATACGAGAGAGAAGTGTATTTCTATGATGAATAGTCAACAAAGTGATGAATACTATGAAAGATATGCAAATTTCACTATAAATAATGAATTTGATTATACAAATTCATCAAATCAACTAAAAGTAAGGTTGAATAAATTGCTGTTAGATGGTATAATATCCTAGAATATGTATATTTATTTAGGAGGAATGTTATGGCAACCATGACAAAGTATCCTGAACCACTTGTTTTTGGCCTTGATATAGGTACTAGAAGTATAGTTGGTACAGTGGGATATAAAGAGAAAAATAAATTTAACGTAGTTGCTATGGCAGTAAAGTATCATGATACTCGTTCTATGATAGATGGTCAGATTCATGATATTGCAAAGGTAAGCGAAGATATAGTTTATGTTAAAGAAGAATTAGAAAAACAGTTAGGAAGCCGCAAACTCAAAGAAGTGTGTATTGCGGCTGCTGGTCGTGTTCTTAAAACTGCCATTGGTCATGGAGAGTATGAGTTTGGCGACAATACTGTTATAACACAAGAATATATTCATTCAATAGATTTGGTTGGAGTAGAAAAAGCTCATGAGGTAATACTTGAGGAGCTTTCTGAAAATGAGGAAGAAACTAAGTATTATTGTGTTGGATACACAGTAGTTAAATATTACTTAAATGGCTTTGAGATTCATAATCTGGAGGGGCATAAGGGCAACAAAATCGGTGCAGATGTTTTGGCTACATTTCTTCCTGAAGAAGTGGTGGGTAGCCTATATTCTGCTGTGGAGATGGCTGGCCTTGAAGTAACTAATCTTACCCTTGAGCCTATTGCAGCTATTAATGTTGCTATACCTGAACAGTACAGATTACTTAACATAGCCCTTGTTGATGTAGGTGCTGGTACATCTGATATTTGCATTACAAAGGATGGAAGTATTATCGGTTATGGAATGATTCCTTCGGCGGGAGATGAGCTCACTGAGGCTCTTATAAAAAAATATCTTGTTGACTTTAACACTGCAGAAAAACTAAAGACTGCTAGTATTAAGCGAAAAAGCATTACATATAAGGACATTATGGGTATATCACATAAGATTACACCAGATGAGATTTTGCAGACTGTAGATGCAGTTAAGAAGGAACTTACATCTAAAATTGCAGAAAAGATTATAGAATTAAATGGTGGCAGTCCCGTAAGTGCAGCCTTTGTTGTAGGTGGAGGTGGAAAACTTTCTGGATTTACAGAATATCTTGCTAAGTACCTAAAACTTCCTGCTGAAAGAGTTGCTCTGCGCGGTCAGGAAGTTATGAATGACATAGAATTTTTGGTGGAGAACATCAAGAAAGATCCACTTTACGTAACTCCTATTGGTATATGTCTCAATTACTTTGACCAGAAGAATAATTTTATATTTGTAAATGTTAATGGAGAGCGAATCAAATTATATAACAACGATAAGCTCACTATATTCGATGCTGCCATACAGTATGGCTTATCTAATGAGGATATATTCCCTAAACGTGGGGCAGATATAACATTTAAGATTAATGGCAAAACTCGTATAGTAAGAGGTTACAACGGTGAACCGGCAATTATAACTCAAAATGGTAAATCCGTTGGCTTAAATGCACTTATAGAGGCAAATGACAAGATAGATATTAAGCCATCCACTGAGGGAGATAAGGCAAGTATTGAGCTTAGCTCCTTGCCAGAATATAGTGGTACTTTGGAATTCGTTGTAAACGATACACCTATAACTTGTCCGAAGTTTGCTATGGTTAATGGTGTGCCTGAAAGTCAGCTCTATAAGATATGTGATGGAGATGATATATGTATGCAGACATATTACACTCTTGAGCAGCTTCTTACTTTTATGGATGTTAAGCCTGGCGGTAAGATTTATATAAACAATAAAGAAGCATCTATGGAAGATAAGATATATGATAATTTTGTTGTGTTCTGGAAGGATGATATAGAATACAACGATTTGCCTGAGGAAACCATAAAAGAATCCAAGGAAGAGGCAGTTTCAGAACAAAAGGAAAGTGTTGCTAAGCTGGAAGAAAAGATAGAGACACTTAACAAACAGGATACTTCAACATCAATCACTGTAATAGTTAATAAACAACCAGTGGTTTTAAGTGGTAAGAGTAGCTATATGTTTGTAGATGTTTTTGATTTTTATGATTTTGATTTGTCTACAGTTAGAGGAAAACGTCTAATTACAAATCTTAATGGTAATCATGCAGAGTACATTGCACCAATTTTTGATGGCTCTGTTATAGAAATTTATTGGGAGAAATAGTTGATATATGTCAAAGTTTAATTCTGACAACTTCATAGAGAATTATTCTTTTTATCACAAGGTTATTTATGTTTTTGCCATTTTGTCTGTGGTATTAAATATATTTATTCAGAAGGATTTACCTACAAATACCCTTATTGTTATTTGTTTAATTCTTGCGTTTTTCCTTGTGGCAGATTCTATAATGTACTACTTAGAGTATTTTGGGTCTTATACTTTCTTTACTATGTTTAGATATGTGGAATTATTGGTGTTTTCAGTGATTCAGGGATTGGTTGATAAGTCATCTATATTGCTTGCAGTATTACTTATTCTTGTGGCTTTTGTAGCTGTAGAATTTGTATTGCAGGGTTCAGACTATGATGTGAATTCTATGCATCAAAAGAAGTATGCACTTATTCTTCCAATGTTTTTAAGTATTGTAATAGCATATGACCAGACCAGTGAGGCAGCATGGTTTACATATTTTGTCATGGAGTTTATGCTCTTTATGGTGGTATATATAATTGTCAACTGGTTTGCGAAATTACATTCTGTTCATATAAAGCAAGTAAATGATATGAGTCTTGAGATGTCACAGGTTGAGACCAATAACGCAAAGCTTTTAGAGTATCAGGAAAGAGTAAAGACCATAAATGAACAGATTAACTATCAAAAATTTGAGCTTGCACACGCAAATAAGGTATTAGAGCAGGTTAATATAGAAGTTAATTCTCAGACAGACGTTATGAGATATATGACTTCCACCTTTGATATATTGAAGTGTATTAATGTTCTTACTGATGCAATTATGGAAGTTAAAAATCCTAAGTTTTGCGCTATATATGTAGATAAGAACGTATATATGAATGCATTGGGAAGTTGTATTATAAAAACCAATTATTCATCTATGCAAAGACGTCTTAAGAAAGAGATTGAAAGTATTTTTGAGTCTGTTTCATCAGGAAAGGGTAATCCAGAGATTTTATATGATGATGAAGTAAAACAATTCAAATTCATTGGTGATGCTAACATTAACGCTATGTCTGTTATGCCTTTTGTTGATAACAACAAAGTTTATGGTATGATGCTGGTTGGCTCAGATGACAAGGAATTCTTTTCAAATGGACTAGGATATTATGAGAACTGTATAGTTGAGTTCAACGTAGCGGTTAATAGAACAAAGCTTTATCTTAAGATGCAGGATATGGCTAGAAAAGATGGTCTTACTGGTATTTACAATAGAATTTACTTCAATGAACTTTTTGAAAAGGCATTGTCTGACGCAAAGAGAAGAAAAAAACCTATATCTGTTGCACTTTTTGACATAGATAAGTTTAAAAATGTCAATGATACATATGGTCATATCGCAGGAGATAAGGTTATTCAGATGGTTGCCTCTATGGGACAGAAATACGCAGATATGTATTCTGGCTTTACCTGTAGATATGGTGGAGAAGAGTTTTTGCTTGTTCTTCCTGATTATGACGAGGAAAAGGCTCTTGCCGTTGTAGAGGAACTCCACAATGAGATAAAGAGTACACCTGTAACTTACAATGATATAGAGATATCTGTTAATGTATGTATAGGTCTTACATCTTATCCAAGTTTATGTGATGATACCAAGATTCTTGTTAGTCGTGCTGATAAGGCAATGTACTATGGTAAGAAGAACGGTAGAGGCAGACTTATTGTGGATAATCCATCTATTGATTATGAAGAATAAATTGTACTTTTAAAAAGACAATTTTTTCCCAAATCCATATTGTATACAAATTCAAATTTTATTATAATTATTATAACTAATAGCTAGAGGAGAAGAACAGTGGGATTCATAGAAAGAATTAAAGAAAGAGCAAAAGCTAATAAAAAAACTATAGTTCTACCGGAAACAGCTGATATGAGAACTCTCGAGGCTGCTCATAAGATCTTAGAGGAAGATATTGCTGATATAATCCTTATAGGTTCAAAGAAAGAGATTATTAATAAGGCACCCGACTTGGATCTTTCTAAGGCGAAGTTCGTTGATCCGTATGATTGTGAAAAACTTAATGATTATGTAGCTTTATTAGTAGAGCTAAGAAAAAGTAAGGGTGTTACACCAGAGGATGCAAAAGAGCTTCTTCTTACGAATGTTCTTTATTTTGGATGTATTATGGTAAAAGCTGGTGATGCAGACGGTATGGTTGCTGGCGCGGTTAATTCTTCTGCCAACGTACTTAGAGCTGCTCTTCAGATTCTTAAGACTGCTCCAGATACAAAACTTGTATCTGCATTTTTCTTGGTTGTTGTACCAAATTGCGATATGGGTGCTAAAGGAGCGTTTATATTCTCAGATGCAGGACTTAATCAGAGCCCTAACGCTCAGGAACTTGCAGCAATTGCAGAAAGTTCAGCTAAATCATTTGAGCTTCTTGTAGAAGAAGAGCCTATTGTTGCTATGCTTTCACATTCTACAAAGGGTAGTGCTAAACATCCTGAGGTAGATAAGGTGGTTGAAGCTTGCAAGATAGTTAATGCAGAGTGTCCTGACCTTAAGTGTGATGGTGAACTTCAGTCTGACGCAGCAATTGTTCCAGCTGTAGCGGCATCAAAGGCACCAGGAAGTTCAGTGGCAGGAAAAGCAAATGTTCTTGTGTTCCCTGATCTTGATGCGGGTAATATCGGATATAAGCTAGTTCAAAGACTTGCAAAGGCAGATGCTTATGGCCCAATTACTCAGGGTATTGCAAAGCCGGTTAACGATTTATCAAGAGGCTGTTCAGCAGATGATATAGTTGGTGTTGTAGCAATTACGGCATTACAGGCTCAGGCTTTAGATAAGTAAGGAGTATATATATGAAGATATTAGTAATAAATTGTGGTAGCTCATCCCTTAAGTATCAGCTTATTGATTCTGATACAGAGCAGGTTATGGCTAAAGGTATATGTGAGAGAATTAAGCTTGATGGTACATTGACTCATCAGGCAACTGGTAAGGAAAAGATTCAGATAGAGGCTCCTATGCCAGATCACAGTGCAGCTGTTAAGATAGTTCTAGAGAAGTTGCTTGATCCTGAAGTTGGAGCAATCAAGTCATTGGAAGATATTAATGCAATAGGACATAGAGTTGTTCATGGCGGTGAGAAATTTGCTTCATCTGCACTTATTGATGAAGAAGTACTTGCAGCTATAGAAGAGTGTAATGATTTAGCACCTCTTCACAACCCTGCTAATCTTATCGGTATTAGAGCTTGTGAGAGTCTTATGCCAGGCGTACCACAGGTGGCAGTATTTGATACAGCTTTCCATCAGACTATGCCAGCTTATGCATATATGTATGGACTTCCATATGAGTACTATGAAAAGTACAAGGTAAGAAGATATGGATTCCATGGTACAAGCCATAGCTTTGTATCAAAGAGAACAGCAGAGATTCTTGGAAAAGATATCAAGGATACTAAGATAGTGGTATGTCACTTAGGTGGCGGTGCAAGTATATGTGCTGTAGAGGGTGGCAAGTCTATCGACACTACTATGGGTCTTACTCCGCTTGAAGGTATCACTATGGGTACAAGAAGTGGTAATATTGACCCAGCAATTATTGAATTTATCGCTAATAAAGAGGGTAAGAGTATAGCTGATATCATGAATATTCTCAACAAAGAGTCAGGTGTGCTTGGTATATCAGGTAAGTCTAGTGACTTTAGAGATTTAAATAAGGGTATTGCTGAGGGTGACAACAGATGTGATATAGCTATGAATGTATTCTGTTATCAGGCAGCTAAGTTCATTGGTGGATATGTTGCAGCTATGAATGGTGTTGATGCAGTTGTATTTACAGCAGGTGTAGGAGAGAATGACCCATTAGTAAGAAAGCTTACTTGTGATAGATTAAAATATCTTGGTGTAGATATAGACGATGAGGCAAACAAGCTTCGTGGCGAGGAAGTAAAGATTTCTTCAGAAAACTCCAAGGTTCCTGTATATGTAGTGCCTACAAACGAAGAACTTGCAATTGCAAGAGAAACTGTAGCCTTGGTATAAGAACCCATTTATCTATAATTGGAAATTTTTTAAGATTTTTTATTGACAAGATATAACAATATTTGTATAATAGTCAAAGTGTGATTTTTAAGGAGGTGTAACCAAATGTCAATTTGTCCAAAGAATAAAAGTTCAAAAGCAAGAAGAGACAAGCGTAGAGCTAACTGGAAGATGAACGTTCCAGGATTAGTTAAGTGTAGCAAGTGTGGCGAGCTTATGATGCCACATAGAGTATGCAAGGCTTGTGGTTCATATAACAAGAAAGAAATCGTTAAGGCTGATTAATATCAGAAAAAAAGGAGTATACATAGTATACTCCTTTTTTTGATGTTCCCAAGGGACTCATAGGGCTTGCAAAAAGGAATAAAAAAATATATAATAATACGATAAAATGTGATAACTATGTAAAATAGGATAATTATGTATATTTATATTAACTGTTAAGAAGGAGTGCAGTATGGACAGAATAAAAATTGCCGTAGATACATTGGGCGGGGACAATGGTTGCGAGTTTATGATGCTTGGCATTAGCGAGGCTATGAACAAGTACGATGATATTGACATAATTGTTACAGGTAAGGAAGATGAGATAAGAAAATATATGAGTCAGTATAACTGTGATGAGAAAAGAATTACAGTTATAAATGCTACAGAAGAGATAACTTGTCATGATGCACCTGTTGAGGCAATAAGAAAGAAAAAAGATTCATCTCTTGTGCTTGCCCTTAATGAGGTTAAGAACGGAAATGCAAAAGCATGTATATCCTCCGGTAATTCAGGAGCTATACTGGCAGGTGGACAGTTTATAGTTGGTAGAGCTAAAGGTGTAAAGAGAACGCCACTTGCTCCATTGCTTCCAACAAAGGGTGAACCATCACTTCTTATTGACTGTGGAGCAAATGTTGATGCAAAGCCTGAAAATCTTGTTCAGTTTGCAAAGATGGGTTCCATATATATGGAAAATATAGAGGGTGTTAAAAATCCAAGAGTTGGTATTGTAAACATTGGTGCCGAAGATGAAAAGGGAAATGCTCTTGTTAAGGAAACAATTCCTTTGCTAAGAGAGTGTAAGGATATTAATTTTATAGGAAGTGTTGAGTCTAGAGAGATTCCATTTGGTGCTGCGGATGTACTTGTATGTGAGGCATTTACAGGAAATGCTCTTCTTAAATTGTATGAAGGTATGGGTTCTATGTTTATGTCCGAGATAAAGGGAGCTCTTATGACCAATCTTAAAACAAAAATTGGTGCGGCACTTATCAATAAGGACTTAAAGAAAACCCTTAAAAAATATAAGGCTGACGATAAGGGTGGTGCGCCACTTTTGGGTCTTAAGGGTCTTGTAGTTAAGATACATGGAAATTCTAAAAACAATGAGGTATCAAGCGCAATTGCACAGTGCAGAACATTTATCATGAATAATGTAACAGATAAGATTGTTTCTGCTTTTGAGAGTGGGGAGTAATATGTCACAGAACAGATATGAAGAGCTGGAACAGGTAATAGGATATTCTTTTATAGAAAAAAAACATCTTGATATAGCCTTTACCCATAAGTCATATGCCAATGAAAAGACATGTGTCAAATTGGAGTCTTATGAGAGATATGAATATTTAGGAGATGCCATATTAGAGTTTTTGACAAGTGAATATTTATTTAACAATTACCCGGAGAAAACAGAGGGAGAGCTTACAAAATTAAGAGCGAGTCTTGTATGTGAGGCAACCTTGTCAAAGCTTGCCAGAGATTTAAGACTGGGCTATTATGGACTATTTAGTAAGGGTGAAAGAAACACCGGAGGTCAAAACAGGGATTCTATTCTCTGCGATATGTTTGAGTCTTTGCTAGGTGCCATCTACAATGACGGGGGACTTGAGCCTGCAAGAAAGTTTGTTGAAACCTTTTTACTTACTGATATTGAACATAAACAGCTTTTCTACGATGCTAAATCAAATTTACAGGAATATGCTCAAAAGCATGAGAAACAATTATCATATATTATATTAGAAGAAAGAGGTCCGGACCACGATAAGGAATATGTGGTTCAGGTTATGTTAAATGAAGAAAAAGGTGCCTTAGGTGTTGGTCACAATCGTAAAGCTGCTGAACAGATGGCTGCCTTTAATACTTTAAATTCTTTACGAGCATAAGCTGCCGTAAAAAGATTGGATGGTACAAGAATGTATTTAAAAAACATAGAGGTAAACGGATTTAAATCCTTTGCCAATAAGATAAACTTTAAATTTAATAATGGTATAACTGGTATAGTTGGTCCTAACGGTTCAGGAAAGAGTAACGTTGGTGACGCTGTAAGATGGGTTTTAGGTGAGCAGAGTGCAAAACAGCTTAGAGGTTCTAAGATGGAGGACGTTATATTTTCTGGAACTGAGCTTAGAAAGCCTCAGGGTTCAGCTTATGTTGCTATAACCTTGGATAACAGTGACCACAAGCTGCCTATTGATTTTAATGAGGTTACTGTAGCTAGACGTGTGTATCGTTCTGGTGAAAGTGAATACCTTATAAATGGTGTTGTGAGCCGTCTTAAGGATGTAAACAGACTTTTCTTTGATACTGGTATCGGTAAAGAGGGTTACTCAATTATCGGACAGGGTCAGATTGAGAAGATTTTAAGTGGTAAGCCGGAAGAACGTCGTGAGCTTTTTGATGAGGCTGCTGGTATTGTAAAATATAAGAAAAACAAAGCTGCCACAGAAAAGTCATTGGAGCAGGAAAGACAGAATCTTTCCCGTGTAAATGATATCTTAAAGGAGCTTGAAAAGCAGGTTGGCCCTCTTAAGGAGCAGTCTGAAACTGCCAGAAGATACCTTATATTTAAGGAAGAACTTAAAAAACTTGATATAAATGCCTTCCTTTTGGATGTAGATAAGGCAAATGAACAGCTTTCCGATTATGAGGAAAAGCTTGACATAGTTGAGCAGGATGCCACAAGACTTAGAGAAGAGTTTGACGCTGCTAAGGATGAATACGAGAGAATTGAAGAGCAACTTGAACAGTTTAATCAGCTTATAGATGATATCAAGAATGAGATTCATGAGAAAAAACTCACCAATCAAAGATATGAGGGTGAGATTAATGTTGTAAGCCAACAGATTATTTCATATAAGCAGGGAGAAGATAATTTAAACGAGCAGATAAATAAGATTAAAGCTGACCTTGATAAGTTTGCCGGTGAATTAAAGAGCTTGTTTGAAGAAAAGAGTGTTCTTGATGAAAAGCTTGACAATGCAGATGATGTTTTGGATGAGGCTACAAACAAGAACGAGGCTTTAAAGAATAAGATTGTATCTGAGGAAGAAGAGATAGAGAATTCAAAGAGTGAAATAATTGAATTCTTAAATGAAGGTGGTACCCTTAAAGCCAAGGTGGGAAGATATGACACCATGCTTGAGAATATCAACCTTAGAAAAACTCAGCTTAATCAGCGTTTCTTAGAGAACAAGAGTGATGAGGAAAAATGCAAGTCTGAGAAAGAATCCTTGTCAGCAGAGCTTGGAAAAATTAATTCCGAATTAGAGCTTATTAACAATAAGTTAGAGGAATTACAAAAAGAGTTAGATTCAAATAATGAGACTCAGCACAGATTAAAAGCAGATATTACTTCCTCTAATAATCAGATAGTAAGTCTTAAGTCAAAAAAAGAGGCTTTAAGAAACCTTACAGAAAGATATGATGGATATGGAAACAGCATAAAGAGGGTTATGGAGCAAAAGCAAAATAATCCAAAGATTATAGGTGTTGTGGCAGATATTATAGATGTGGACAAGAAGTATGAGACAGCCATAGAAACTGCTCTTGGTGGAAGTATTCAAAATATCGTTACAGAGGATGAGGATACTGCAAAGAAGCTCATTGAATACTTAAAGCAGAATAAGTTTGGTAGAGCTACATTTTTACCAATTAGCTCTATAGTTGATAGAGGAAGCGTAAATAAGGATGTAATCGGTGAAACTGGAGTATTGGGTGTTGCCGCATCTTTGGTTAAGGCTGACTCAAAATATAGTAACCTTATTGGTCATTTGCTTGGAAGAATTGTTGTGGTAGACAATATCGACAATGCCATTAAGCTTTCAAGAAAGTACAAGCAATCTCTTCGAATTGTAACAGTTGAGGGTGAGCTTATTAATCCAGGCGGAGCTATGACAGGTGGTGCCTTTAAGAACTCATCTAATCTCCTTGGTAGAAAGCGTGAGCTTGATGAGATTGATGAGGAAATCAAGAAAATTACTTTAAGTGTATCCCAGATGGAAGAGGAGCTTTCTTCCTTGAGCCAAAAGAGAGAAGAGCTTAAGACATCAAAGGAAGAAAATATAGAAAAACAGCAACAGCTTAATATTAAGGTTAATACATATTCACTTAATTTGGAGCAGGCTAGCAAGCAGTTAGAAGAAGTTGAAAAGACTTTTGCAAGTATTTCTAGAGAAAATAACGAGCTTTCTAACCAGATAAAGGAGATAAATGCCAATAAAGAAGAACTCTTCAGTAGCAATAAGAAGCAGGAAGAGGCAGTTAAGGCTCTTGAAACTAAGATTAGTGAATTAGAAAAACAGATTGTTAAGGATAAGGCTGATTTAGAGAAGTCATCAGAAGAGATAACTAAGTTAAATATTGATTTTAATACAGTTAAGCAACAGTACGACTTCGTTATGGTTAATATAAAGCGTGTAAGAAGTGATGAGCAGGAAGCCAAGGAAAATATGGAATCCTTAAAGCACAGACTTAATACAGGCTCAAAAGAAGCGGCTGAGCTTTCTAAGAAGATTGATTCTATGAGAGACCTTCTTGAAGAAAACAACCGAATTATCTCCATAAAAGAACAAAAATTGGTGGAGATGAACGAGGAGAAGACTGCTTTAAATGAAACTCATAAGGACTTCTTTAACAAGCGTGAGGCTTTGTCAGAGCAGATAAATGGACTTGATAAGTCAGCATTTAAGCTCAACGCTTCTATTGAGAAGATTTCTGAGCAGAGTGAAAACTTAAATAATTATATGTGGGAAGAATATGAGCTTACATATAATTCTGCCATGATGTTTAAGGATGATGACTTTACAGACATTTCTTCACTTAAGCGTGAGATAAGTGCCGTAAAGGGAAAGATTAAGCAGTTAGGTGATGTAAACGTAAATGCCATAGAGGATTATAAGTCTGTATCAGAAAGATATGAGTTCCTTAAGGCTCAACATGATGATATTACTAAGGCAGAAGAAAATCTTCTCGGAATTATTGCAGAGCTTGACAGATCTATGCGTGAGCAGTTTGCAGAAAAGTTCAAAGAGATAAGAATTATGTTTGCAAAGGTATTTAAAGAGCTTTTTGGTGGTGGTAAGGCAGACCTTGAGCTTGTGGATGAAGATGACCTTCTTGAGACAGGTATTAAGATTAATGCTCAGCCTCCTGGAAAGAAGCTTCAGAATATGATGCAGCTTTCAGGTGGTGAAAAGAGTTTGACAGCTATAGCCTTGCTCTTTGCTATCCAGAGCTTAAAGCCTTCACCATTCTGTCTTTTGGATGAGATTGAGGCAGCTCTTGATGACTCAAACGTTAAGAGATTTGCAAAATATTTAAATAAACTTACAAAGGATACTCAGTTTATTGTAATCACCCATAGAAAGGGTACCATGGAGGCGGCAGATATTCTTTATGGTATTACTATGCAGGAAAAGGGTGTATCAACTCTTGTATCAGTTAATATGATAGAGGGAGAATTAGACGACTAGGAGGGATTGTATGCAGGAAGAAGTTAAGGAAAAGAAAGGCTTTTTTAAACGATTAAAGGAAGGCCTCTCAAAAACTAGAAATAGTATTGCAGATAGCTTTGCTAACCTTTTTAAGGCAACAGAGATTGATGATGATTTCTATGATGAGTTGGAAGAAACTCTCATTATGTCTGATATGGGTTATGAGACAACTGAAAGAATCATTGATGACTTAAAGGATAAGGTAAAGGAGATGAAGCTTAAGGAAGCTGATGCCTGTCGTGACCTTATTATAAATATCATAAGAGACCAGATGTCTGTGGATGAAAACGCCTATGATTTTGAGAATAAGAAGACAGTGGTTCTTGTTATTGGTGTAAATGGTGTTGGAAAAACCACTTCTATAGGTAAGCTTGCAGCTCAGTATAAGAGTCAGGGAAAGAAGGTTCTTATGGCTGCTGCCGATACATTTAGAGCTGCTGCCATTGACCAGCTTAAGACTTGGTCAAACAGAGCAGGAGTAGATATAATTGCTCAAAATGAGGGCGCAGACCCATCTGCTGTTGTATATGATGCAGTTGCTGCAGCAAAGGCACGTAACACAGATATTCTTCTTATAGATACAGCAGGAAGACTTCACAATAAGAAAAACCTTATGGATGAGCTCGCTAAGATGAGAAGAATCATATCAAAGGAATATCCGGAAGCCAATGTGGAATCCCTTATAGTCTTAGATGGAACTACAGGCCAAAATGCCTTAGAACAGGCTAGACAATTTAGTTCTGTTACAGAGATTAACGGTATTATCATAACTAAGCTTGACGGTACTGCTAAGGGTGGTATCGCAATTGCTATTCAGGCTGAGCTTAATGTGCCTGTTAAGTACATAGGTATTGGTGAGAAGATAGAAGATTTACAGAAATTTGATCCAAACAACTATGTAAATGCTCTTTTTGCAGATTTTGATATAAAGTCTGACATAGAGATGATTATTGAGTCACAAGGAGATAAGTAATGTTAACTATAGAAAAATTTGAGGAAGCCTATTCCATAGTACAAAAAGTTGTTCATCCAACAACCTTAATTGAGAGTGAATTCTTTTCAAGTACTTGCGGTAATAAAGTATATTTAAAGCCGGAAAATATGCAGCTTACAGGTGCGTATAAGATTAGAGGTGCATATTATAAGATTAGTACATTGTCAGAGGAAGACAGACAAAAAGGACTTATAACTGCCTCAGCAGGTAATCATGCTCAGGGTGTTGCCTATGCAGCAAGAGCATATGGAGTTAAGGCAATTATTGTTATGCCTACATCTACTCCTCTTATAAAGGTTAATAGAACCAAAGCATATGGCGCAGAGGTTGTTTTGTATGGTGAGGTATATGATGAGGCTTGTAATCATGCTTTAAAGCTTGCCGAAGAGCATGGATATACATTTATCCATCCATTTGATGATTTGGATGTGGCTACGGGACAGAGTACTGTTGCCATGGAGATTATAAAGGATTTGCCATTTGTAGACACAATTCTTGTACCTGTTGGCGGTGGTGGACTTGCAACAGGTGTTTCAACTCTTGCAAAGATGCTTAATCCACATATTAAGGTAATAGGTGTTGAGCCAGCTGGTGCAGCTTGTCTTAAGGAATCCTTTGCAAACAACGAAGTTACAACCCTTCCTGCTGTAGACACTATTGCAGATGGTACTGCAGTTAAGACACCGGGCTCTAAGATTTTCCCATACCTTATGGAAAACCTTGATGATATTATAACTGTTGAGGATAGTGAGCTTATAGTAGCCTTCCTTGATATGCTTGAGAATCACAAGATGCTTGTTGAAAATAGTGGACTTTTAACTGTTGCAGCTCTTAAGCATCTTGAAGCAAAGGGAGAGAAAGTTGTAAGTATTCTTAGTGGTGGTAACATGGATGTTATTACCTTCTCATCTGTTGTACAGCATGGTCTTATTGCAAGAAGCAGAATATTTACAGTATCTATACTTCTTCCTGATAAGCCAGGTGAGCTTCAAAATGTAGCTGGTCTTATTGCAGAGGAAAATGGTAATATTATTAAACTTGAGCACAATCAGTTCGTAACTATAAACCGTAATTCCGCTGTGGAGCTTGTTATAACAATTGAAGCATTTGGTCCTGAGCATAAGGAACAGATTCTCGCTGTATTAAATGACAAGGGTTATAGACCAATAGAAAAGAAACCTAAGGCGATATTTTAATGAGTGATATTAGGATTGCAGTTGACCTAGGTACCACCAACATAGAGATTGCTCTTGTTGATGGACTTACTAAGGAGGTCATATCTACTAGAATAATAAAAAACAGACAGTCCCTATACGGAAGTGATGTGATTAATCGTATCGCCGCAACAATTAGGGATAAGAAGCATCTTTTTACTATGAGGCAGATGGTTATTTCCGACTTAAAGGATGCTTTTATAGCTATGCTTAAAGATAAAGGTTATAAAACAGAAGATGTGGGTAGTATATCTATATGTGGCAATACAACTATGATTAGTATTTTGCTTTCATATGATATAGAGGATATGGGAACTTATCCCTTTTCTCACAGGCTGGAAAAAAGTATGATTGTCCAGACTAAATCCCTGTTTGATGCTTTGTTTAAAGAAGATACAAAGGTATTTTTAAGCGGCTGTGCTAGTGCCTTTATCGGTGGGGATATTCTGGCAGGGATGTATTATCTTAAAATGGATGAGAATTCACTTTTTGTTGATATGGGTACAAATGGGGAGATAATCCTATATAAGGATGGTAGATATTATGGAACATCCACAGCCTGCGGTCCAGCCTTTGAGGGATGCACTAGAAAGCAAAGTGTATATGGTCCAAGTACCATAGATGCCATATCCCTTGGTATTGCTTCAAAAAAGATAAGTCGTGAAGGTATATTAGACAAAGAATATATTGAAAAGGGTATAACTATATCAGGTGTTTACCTTGATACAGGTATTATAGAAGATATACTTGTGGCAAAAGCCGGTATATATACAGGGATTAATCTCCTTGCAAAATATGCAGGACTTTCCTTAGTAGATATAGATAACATATATATTGCCGGGGGCTTTGGCTTTAATCTTAATCTTGACAGTGCCTTTAACCTTGGACTTTTGCCAGAATGTTTCAAAGGGAAGATAAAGGTTGTTGGAAACACCTGCATTAAGGGAGCAACTCTTATTGTGAGAGAGGATTTCGATGTCCCTCATACCATAGATACCTATGAGGTAGATGTATTACAGCTTGCAAATGATGAAAACTTCCAAAATGAATTAATGGAAAATATGTCTTTTGCAAGGAAATAGATATGCCGGATGCATCCTTAAATATAAAATTAATTTCATCAATATATAAGTTTTATACTGAAAAACAGGGAGAATTACCGCTTTACTTTGGTAATGACGTATCAGAATTTAAGCCTGCCTATGTGGGAAGTGATTTGATAAAATCAAGAAAGCATATAGAAAAAGGCAGACTGGATACTCTGGTAGAAGAATTTTTTTCCAACCCTGATATATCTTTATCCGGCTTTGGAATGTTATATAATGGTGAGCTTGTTAAGGAATACTATAAAACACCCTATTCCTTTGACTATAGAAGAGTGTCTTATTCTGTTTGTAAGACTGTCATATCCCTTGCCCTTGGGATTGCAATAGATAAGGGCTATATAACCTTAGATACAAAGGTTAGTACTTTGTTTCCTGAGCACAATAAAATCTTTATGAAACGGGATATGAAGCAGCTTTCAGTAAGACATCTATTGACTATGACGGCTGGTGTATATTTTGATGAGATAAAGGCTTTTTTCTCCTTTGATTGGAGAAAGGACTTTATGGGAAGTGAAAATCTATTTCCGCCGGGGAAAGAGTTTTACTATAATAGTCTTAATTCCTATATGCTTGGTGCCTGCATATCCAAAGCAACAGGTAAAAATCTTATGGATTTTCTAGAGGAAAATCTATTTATCCCTATGAATATGAGAGATATAACTTGGGATAAATGTCCTATGGGACTGCCTAAGGGTGGTTGGGGCATGAAGCTATCTTTAAGGGATATGCTTAAAATAGGTAAACTTATTCAAAATAACGGCACTTGGACTATAGGTGGGAAAGAAACTCAGCTAGTATCCAAGGAATATATAAGAGATATGACCAAAAAACAGGTGGATATAAAAGATAAAAGACTTATAACTGGTTATGGGTATGGAGTCTGGATTCTAAAGGATAACAGTATCCTTCTAAATGGAATTTTTGGTCAGAATGTGTACATTAACAACGAAAAAAAGATAGTAATAGCTACTTGTGGTTCTGCAAAGGAATTATTTCCAGAGGGAAAACTGGTAGAAAATATTATAAATTTTGCAAAAAAAGACTTATTTAAAAAGGATAAGATTAATTGGCATAAAGGTTTATATTCTGTAGAGGGTAGAAGCATTATGTTAAAAAGGCTTAAGCTGTTGAATATAAAGAGAAAGCTTGCTCCCTATCTTGGCAACGAATATAGATTTAAGGAGTATGCATCTAGCCTTTTACCACTTATGTCTCAGGTTATGTATTCTAATTTCTTGACAGGAATTGATATGATATCCTTTGATATATCAGAGGATATATTCTATATGAGGTTAAGTGACAGTGGTTTTACCTTTAAAATTAGACTGGGGTATCATAATGAAACTTCTTATGACTACCAAATTATTACTATAAATGGAAAAGAGATGCCTATTGCTACCTTTGCAAAGATTATATATGATGAAGAAAAAAGAATGCTTTTAAAGATTCATATTGTATTTTTGGAGGAGGTATCCCATAAGGTATTTAAGATATATTTTAATGAGGATAGCATTAAGTTTTCCTCTGCTGAGACACCGGATTTACTGGAGTTTATGAACAAATTTGTGGATGATGACCTGCTTCTTAAGATTAAAAAATATAAGAAAATAGGAAGTATGGATTACATTTTATATAAGACAAGAAATATATTACATCCAAAGGTAATTGGATATATAGATGATTAAATGCGATAGGATGATTTTATGAAATTGATGAGTATTGCCAGCGGAAGCAGTGGTAATTGCATCTATGTAGGTACTGATAACACATCACTACTTGTGGATGTTGGCATAAGTAAAAAGAAAATAACAGAAGGTCTTAATTCCATAGATGTGGATTTTAGAGATATAGACGGATTGCTTATAACCCATGAACATATAGACCATGTAAGAAGTCTTGGAGTTATAGCAAGAAGCTACGGTATACCTATATATGCAACAAAAGCAACCTGTCAGGCCATAGAAGATATTAGTTCTCTAGGTGACTATGACAAGGGGCTATTTAGATATATAGAACCGGATTCTGATTTTTTAATAGGGGACATAACTGTGGATGCACACAGTGTCTGGCATGATGCGGCAGACCCGGTATGCTACAGTATGATGAGTGAGGGAAAAAAGATATCCATAGCAACGGATTTAGGTGATTACGATGATTACATTGTAAATGCAATAAAGGATTCAGATGCACTTTTAATCGAGGCTAATCACGATGTCCGTATGCTTCAGGTTGGACCTTATCCCTATTCTCTAAAGCAGAGAATCTTAGGAAAAAGGGGCCATCTTTCAAATGAAAGAGGTGGAAAGTTGCTTTTAGATGTGCTAAACAACCATTTAAAAGGAGTTTTTCTTGGACATTTAAGTAAGGATAACAATTATCCGGAGCTTGCCTATGAGACGGTGAAATCCGAGCTATTTAACAATCCATTTTCTAAGGATATAAGAGATTTCAATATATCTGTGGCAGATAGAAATGATTGTAGCAATTTGATACATGTATAGTTTTACTATATTTATATAATATTTTAAGAGTACAATTTAGGAGGATATAAAGATGAAAAAGACAATTATTACAGTTTTAGGTAAGGACAAGGTTGGTATTATTGCGAAGGTGTGTGTGTACCTTTCACAGAACAGTATCAACATCTTAGATATTGCCCAGACTATAGTTGACGGATATTTTAACATGATGATGGTAGTTGATGCATCTGGTTCAGAAAAGGACCACAATATGATAGCTGATGAGCTCGCTGACCTTGGCAAGGAGATTGGAGTTCAGATTAAGGCTCAGCAGCAGGAAATCTTTGATATGATGCATAGACTTTAATATATATTACATAGAAAGGCAAAGACATTATGATAAGTATTAATGAAGTTATAGAAACCAATGAGATGATTCAGAATATGAATCTTGATGTTAGAACTATCACTATGGGTATCAGTCTTCTTGACTGCGTAGGCGGTACCTTACAGGAAACCTGTGACAAAATATATGAAAAGATTACATCTTCTGCAAAGGACCTTGTGTCAACAGGTGAGGAGATATCAAGAAAATATGGTATTCCTATAGTAAATAAGAGAATTTCTGTTACACCTATCGCATTAGTTGGTGGTTCAGTATGTAAGACCAGTGATGATTTTGTCGAGATTGCAAAGACTCTTGATGCGGCTGCAACTACTTGCGGTGTTAACTTTATAGGTGGTTATTCAGCTCTTGTATGTAAGGGTATGACTAGAGCAGATGAGCTTCTTATCCGTTCTATACCAAAGGCGTTAGCTGAGACAGGAAGAGTATGTAGTTCTATTAATACCGGTTCAACAAAGACTGGTATCAATATGGACGCTGTTAAGCTTATCGGTGAGATTATTGTTGAAACTGCAGAGCTTACTAAGGAAAATGATTCAATCGGATGTGCTAAGTTTGTTGTATTTTGTAATGCTCCAGATGACAATCCATTTATGGCGGGTGCCTTCCATGGTGTAACTGAGGCTGACAGAATTATCAATGTAGGCGTAAGTGGTCCTGGTGTTGTAAAGGCTGCTATTGAGTCAGTTAGAGGAGAGAACTTTGAGGTTCTTTGTGAAACAATAAAAAAGACTGCATTTAAGATTACAAGAGTTGGTCAGCTTGTTGCAAAGGAAGCATCAGAAAAGCTTGGTGTTCCATTTGGAATAATCGACCTTTCCCTTGCACCAACTCCAGCTGTTGGAGACAGTGTTGGTGAAATCCTTGAGGAGATTGGTCTTGAATATGCAGGTGCTCCTGGTACAACAGCGGCTCTTGCTATGTTAAATGACCAGGTTAAGAAGGGTGGAGTTATGGCTTCATCATATGTAGGTGGACTTTCCGGTGCATTTATCCCTGTATCAGAGGATCAGAGAATGATAGATGCGGTAGTAGCTGGAGCGCTTACTCTTGAAAAGCTTGAAGCTATGACATGTGTATGTTCAGTTGGTCTTGATATGATTGCAATTCCTGGAGATACAAAGGCTACAACTATATCAGGTATAATTGCTGATGAGATGGCTCTTGGTATGGTTAACCAGAAGACAACTGCAGTTAGAATTATTCCAGTTATTGGAAAGGGAGTTGGGGAAACTGTAGAGTTTGGTGGTTTGCTTGGATATGCACCAATTATGCCAGTAAACAAATTCTCCTGTGACGCATTTATTAATCGCGGTGGTAGAATACCAGCCCCAATTCACAGCTTTAAAAATTAAAAAAGGATGACTTTGATATGAGTAAACTTGCACTTTCGGAAAAGATATTGATGAATATCGAAAAACCGGCAAGATATATTGGAAATGAAGTTAATATGGTAAAGAAGGACCTGTCTAAGGTGGATATTAGATTTGCTATGTGTTTTCCTGATGTCTATGAGATAGGTATGTCTTATCTTGGAATACAGATTCTTTATGATATGTTTAACCGTAGAGAAGATACATATTGTGAGAGAGTATATAGTCCTTGGCCGGACCTTGATAAAGTTATGAGAGAGGAAGATATTAAGCTTTTCACTCTTGAGACTCAGAGCCCTGTTATGGATATGGATTTTCTTGGCATAACCATACAGTACGAGATGTGCTACACTAACATACTTCAGGTACTTGACCTTTCGGGGATGCCACTTTATGCAAAGGATAGAACAAAGGGTATGCCTATAGTTATAGGTGGTGGCCCATGTACTGTAAATCCTGAGCCAATGGCAGATTTCTTTGATATGTTTTATCTTGGAGAGGGTGAGACATCTTATGATGAGCTTCTTGACCTATACAAGACATATAAGAACAGCGATATGACTAAGGAAGAATTCCTTAGAAAGGCTTCAAATGTGCCTGGAATATATGTGCCTTCGCTTTATGAGGTAACTTACAAAGAGGATGGAACAGTTAAGTCCATTACCCCTATATATGATGATGTTCCTGCTAAGATAAAAAGACAGGTGGTAACTGATTTTGATAAGGTTTCTTATCCTATGGCTCCCGTAGTGCCATATCTTAAGGCCACTCAGGATAGAGTATGTCTTGAAATCATGCGTGGTTGTATCAGAGGCTGTAGATTCTGTCAGGCAGGTATGATATATAGACCAACCCGTCAAAAAGACGTGGAAATGCTTAAGAAATACGCAAGAACAATGCTTGATAATACAGGCTATGAGGAGATTTCCCTTAGCTCCCTTAGCTCCAGTGATTATGAGGACTTAGATGACTTGCTTAATTATCTAATAGAACTTAAGGATACTGACCATGTAAATGTATCCTTGCCATCCCTTAGAATTGATGCATTTTCTCTAGATGTTATGAGTAAGGTTCAGGATATCCGCAAGAGCTCTCTTACTTTTGCGGCGGAAGCTGGAACTCAGAGACTTCGTGATGTTATTAATAAGGGAATTACAGAGGAGGATATCTTAACCGGCAGTCGTCAGGCCTTTATAGGTGGCTGGGACAAGGTTAAGCTATACTTTATGATGGGTCTCCCTACTGAGACTGATGAAGATTTACAGGGTATATCAGACTTAGCAGAAAAGATATCTGAGGAATACTTTGATGCAGTGCCAAAGGAAAAGAGAAATGGTAGAGTTATGATAAATGCATCGGCATCATATTTTATACCAAAGCCATTTACCCCATTCCAGTGGGCACCTATGATATCACCGGAGGAGTTTACAAGAAGAGCATATTTTGTAAAGGATTCCTTTGGAAAGCAAAAGAATAAAAAGAGCCTTAAGTTTACCTATCACGATGAAGGTATTTCTCTTCTTGAGGGTGTTTTTGCAAGAGGTGACAGAAGACTTTCTAAGACAATATATGATGTATATAAAAAGGGCGCTATATTTGATGCCTGGACAGAGTTTTTTGATATGAGTAAGTATCAGGACACTTTTGCTGAAAATGGCATTGATGTTGAGTTTTATACAGCTAGAGAGCGTGACATAGATGAAGTTTTCCCATGGGAGCATCTTGATGCGGGAGTTAGCCGTAAATTCCTTGAAAATGAGTGGAAGAAGGCTAAGGAAGGTGTGGTTACACCAAACTGTCGTATGAATTGCTCAGGCTGTGGAGCTGCTACTTACGGAGGAGGTGTTTGCTTTGAAGCTAAGAATTAAATACACCAAGACCGGAGTTTTAAGATTTATTGGACACTTAGACGTGATGAGACTTTTCCAGAAGGCTATAAGAAGAGCTAAGCTTGAGGTTTCTTACTCTAAGGGCTTTTCGCCACACCAGATTATATCCTTTGCGGCACCTATGCCCCTTGGTATGACCTCTGAGGGTGAGTACTTTGATGGTGAGTTTGACAGTGTTACATCCACAGAGGATATGATGAAGAGATTAAATGACACTCTTCCTGAAGGTGTGACAGTCTTAGATATAGTAATGCTTGATGAGGGCGCAAAACCATCTATGTCTATTGTGTCTGCCTCAGATTACTTTATATATAAGAACGAAGAGTGTGAATCTGACAATATAGCTATATTACAGCAAGCAATAGATGAGTTTATGGCTCAGGATAGCGTAATGATTATGAGAAAGACCAAGACTAAGGAAGAGATGGCAGACATTAAGCCTGCTATATATGAGCTAAAGGTCAAGGATGATGGCATATATATGCTTCTTGCCTCAGGTAGTGCTTATAATCTTAAGCCAGAGCTTGTTGTGGCTGCCCTTTGCGAAAAGGCGAAGGTTACCTATAACAGATACGACTATATGGTTCATAGAATAGAGACATATATGGGTGAGAAAGACGCACTAAAATCCCTTTCTGCCGCAGGAAAAAGGTTTTAAATTATGAAAAAGTATATTCTTACAAAGATTAACAACTTAATGATGGGCTTTTTATTTGAAGATGGCAAGGCTTCTGAGATTAGATGCTATGAGGAGGATTCAATCCTTGGAAACATCTATGTGGGGCGAGTGTCTAATATAGTAAGAAACATTAATGCTGCCTTTGTAGATATAAAAAAGGGACTTAGTTGTTATTATCCCTTGGAAGAATATACAGGAAATGGCTTAAAAGTTGGAGATTTGCTTACGGTTCAGATAAACAAGGAGCCTATAAAGACCAAACAACCTTCTGTTACAACTAAGCTTTCTATGACAGGAGAGTATATTTTGGTACATCAGGACGATACTGTAGGGGTGTCTGCCAAGATAGGTGATGTAGCCGAGCGTAATAGGTTAAAAGATATAGTTGGAAAAGCCATAGCTGATTTTAAGGCCAATCAGAAATCTAAAGATGTAGCCTTTGGTGGAATTATACGTACAAAAGCAAATGGTGTTTCTGAGAATGATTTATATAATGAAACCATAAGTTTATTATGTAAACTAGACGAGGCGATATACAAATCCAAGTATACTACAGGGTATTCCTGTATGTATGAGAAGATGCCAGAATACCTGACTGATATAGATGGAGAAGATGCTGAAATAATAACTGATATAGAAGAAGTTATTGATAAATGCAGGGAATATGGTATCAGAGAACCTAAGTTATATAATGACACTATGATATCCCTTAAGGCATGCTATAGTTTAGATACAATTATTGAAAAAGCACTTAACAAAAAGGTTTATCTAAAGTCTGGTGCATATCTTATCATAGAACCAACGGAAGCTATGACAGTTATGGATGTAAATTCCGGTAAGGCTATAAAAGGTAATGTAAAAGAAGATAAAGTTCTTGCTATAAATGAGGAGGCTGCAAGAGAGATAGGAAGGCAGCTTCGCCTTAGAAATATAAGTGGTATTATCATAGTGGATTTTATAAGTATGAAGAATAGTCATTATAATGAACTGCTTATGAACACCTTAAAAGAGGCGGTATATAATGATAGCGTATCTACTATAGTGGTTGATATGACGAAGCTAGGACTTGTGGAGATGACAAGGAAGAGGATACGAAGACCGCTTTACGAACTTGTTGGATATTATGGCAAATGATGACAAGGAGTAGGTAAAGAGAAGAAGGAAGAGAAGAAACTATTCGTACTACAGTGTCACTTTTAAAGGATATTTGTAGTGCAGAGGAGATAGTCGATAAATTAGTCACCCATTTTAAGTTGACAGAGGATAAGGCGCGAGCCTTTTTATAAAAAACATCAATTATTCCCTTGACACAACAAAAAACAAGTGTTAATATAATCAAGTGTGCCGCACAGTGAGGTAAAAGTCTGCCCTTTGGTAGCACCGTAACTGGCGAGTAATGATAATAGGAGGTAACCATATGTACGCAATTATAGCAACAGGTGGAAAGCAGTACAAGGTAGCTGAAGGAGATATCATTAAGGTAGAAAAGCTTAATGCAGAGACTGGTTCAGAGGTAGCATTTGACGTAGTTGCAGTTAACACTGACAAAGAGATGCTTTGTGGTGATGCATGTAAGAAGTCTTCAGTAAAGGCAACTGTTCTTGGCGAAGGTAAGCACAAGAAGGTAGTTGTTTACAAGTACAAGAGAAAGACTGGCTATCACAAGAAGCAGGGTCACAGACAGCTTTATACTCAGGTTAAG
>JAGBBM010000126.1 GCA_017938485.1 Lachnospiraceae bacterium | reverse complement strand
TATGATAAAGTTCCAATCAGCGCCATGCCAAAGTCCAGTAAGAAACCATACTATAAAGATATTTCTTATGGTTTTAAACTTACCGGTGCGATTTCCACCTAATGGAATATACACATAATCTCTAAACCAAGTGCTTAAAGAAATATGCCATCTTCTCCAAAACTCAGTTATACTCTTTGATATATATGGATAATTAAAATTTTCCAAAAAATCAAATCCAAACATCTTGCCAAGTCCTATGGCCATATCCGAATACCCAGCAAAATCAAAATAAATTCTAAGTGTGAAAGCTATTGCACAAATCCAAGAAAGTATAACAGAATTTTCTGACTGAGATAACTTGGAAAGATTCTCAAATATTTCACTGGCAGTGTTAGCTATTAGTACTTTTTTTGAAAGCCCTATTATAAATCGTTTCGCACCCTCTCCAAAGCCATCTACAGTCTCTTTTCTAGTGCTTAGCTGTTCTGCCACAGTCTCATATCTAACAATAGGACCTGCAATAAGCTGTGGAAAAAGGGTAATATATGCTCCAAGATTAATAGGATTCTTCTGCACCTTAGCTTTTCCAGTGTACACATCTATGGCGTAAGAAAGTATCTGAAAGGTATAAAATGATATACCTATAGGTAAAGCAACCTCCACTACCCTAATATCTAACCCTGAAATTTTATTAATATTCTCTGTAACAAAACCAATATACTTAAAATAAAATAAAATCCCTAGATTAATAACAACATCAAAAAAAAGTAAAACTTTAGCTTTCTTTATCTGTTCTTTTTTCTTAGCATAATCAATCAAAAGTCCCATTACATATCCAACAAGAATGGATATAATCATAATGACTATATACTTTGGCTCCCCCCAGGCATAAAAAAGGAGGCTAAACAATAGCAGTACAAGATTTTTAATTATTCTTGGACTAATATAATATACCAACAATACCGCTGGTAAAAATGCAAATAAAAATGTAATACTGGAAAAAACCATACTCTAATCCTCTCATCTATGTAAAGCGAGCTTTGCAGCCTTTGCAAATCTACTTATATCCTTTGGTTTTCCCGCTATAAATTGAGGTATGTATATATTTAGCTCATGTCTGGCTCTAGTCATTGCCACATAAAACATTCGTCTTTCTTCCTCAAGTTCAGCAGGACTTTTTGCTTTCTTATAAGGTGTCACGCCCTCCACTGCGTCAATTATATACACGACATCATACTCCAATCCCTTGGAACTATGCATAGTGATAAGATTAACACCCTTTTTTATCTTATTCTTCTCTTGCTGTTTAATCAATAGCTCTGTGTACTCTTCTATAAATTCAAAAAGTTCACCATAGCTTGTCATATCTACAATCATGGAAGCAAACTCATCCAATATATCATAGAATTCTCCTACATCAAGTTGTCTATACTCAGAATTCTCTTTGATGTAGTCGTCATAGCCCACACCCTTCCTTATAAAATTAAGTGCAGGATATGGTCTCATCTTCTTGATAAGCTTCATATCAGCCATAAACTTGTCCAGATTATCCACAGCATAATCTTTATCTCTAAGTCTCCATCTTAACTTATCATAATCTATAGGATCCTCTAACAGCATATCTCTGCTGATGTACCTACTTGGCTTATTAAGTACTCTTAGGAATGTCGCTCTAGATGTATCTCCCATAGCCATTCTCATATAATCCAGCACATTTTTCACCACAAAATGCTCGAATATGTTTGGCATAGAATCGCTTATAGTATATGGTATATTAAACTGATTTAACTTATACACTAATCTTCTTGGCTGAATATTGGTTCTATATATAACTGCCTGTCTCTCATAGGAAATACCCTTAGCATAATTATCCCTGACTGCTTTTATAACAGAATTATTTTCCTCCGCAAGGTCTTTTATTATGTGAAAATTCACTATTCCCTCTTCCTTGCTAGAGGAAAACAGTTTCTTTTTAAATCTTTTTGAATTTTCCTTTATTACGCCATCCGAAGCCTTTGTAATCAGACTGTCACATCTATAATTTTCTCCAAGATATATAATCTTTGTCCCTTCAAAATCCTTAGTAAATCTTTGCATTATCTCAGGCCTTGCACCTCTGAATCCATACACTGACTGGTCATCGTCACCTACAACAAAAGCATTATTTAAAGGTGTGGCAAGCATTTTAAATATCTCATATTGTATCTTGTTGCTATCTTGAAACTCATCTATCATAATATACCTAAATATGTTTCTGCATTTTTCCAGTATATCTTTTCGCTTTGACAACAAATCATAACACATAACCATCATGTCATCAAAATCTATCTTACCTACTCGTTTCATCTCCTTATCTAATTTCTTGAAAATTTGACGAAACACTTCTTCCGGCATATCTTTACTATAGTAATTTTCTATGTCAATCATATCGCATTTAACAAGGCTAATTTGGGCTAAAACACTAGATATAATATCATCCTTATTATCATAATTTAAGTTCATATTATTCATAAGCTTTTCAACAAGCTTTCTTTTTTCATCTTCAGCTATAACACTAGAATTGCTTAAATTATATGCGGTTTTTATAATCCAATAAAATATAGAATGAAATGTTCCAAATCTCACAGGATAATCTTTTCCTCTGGTAAGATATCTAAATCGCTCTTCCATCTCTGTAGCTGCAGCTTTAGTAAAGGATATAACAAGAATATCTGCTGGATTTATACCTACAGACTCAATAAGATACTGTATTCTTTTTGTGATAACGGTGGTTTTTCCTGAACCAGGACCAGCCACAACCATACATGGACCTTTTGTATGACATATAGCTTCCTTTTGAGATTCACTAAATGAATGTTTCAATGTAAGACTCCTTAGATTTAATAAATAAACGCTATATCTCCTAAAGAAGATATAGCGTTATGGTAAATTCTAGATAATATTAGTTAGCGCCACAGCACTTCTTAAATTTCTTGCCAGAACCGCATGGACATGGGTCGTTTCTACCAACCTTAGGTGGCTTAACAACTGTCTTTGAAGATTTCTCAATCTTATAGAGTTCTTTTCTTCTTTCTTCAGTGATGATAGCATCCCACTGAGGAAGAGTATAAAGCCACTCTGCATTACATCCAACCATATTCATATAAAGTTTCTCTGGATCATAAGCTAAAGATACCTTTGAATCCTCTTCTAACTCTTCTATATTGTTAGGTTTAATAAGACTCTCCTCAATACCATCAAGGAAACCTATCATAAGCTCTATTGATATATCAAACTCCTCAGCAAGCTCCTTAACTGTTCCGCTTACTACTTCCTTTGGATAACTTAAAATCTTCTCATAGATACTTTTTTCTTTCTGGAAATAATTAAGCCAAAACTCTTTTCCTTCTGGGGTTCTGTCATCTAAACCATACGCATGGTCACGCCACTCTTTTAATAAACTCATACTAATAATCTCCTGTACATGTTTTCATATAGTAATTCCTTAAAGAATTCGAACTGAGATAAAGTATATCAAACTATTCTATCTTTTTCAATCTTTTTCTTCTTCCTTATTGGGTATATTTTTCTCTTTGGAATCCTCGTGAACAGAATTCAAAACTTTTCCAATCCATAGAACCACATACATAAAAAATGGAACTACCATACACATAAACAAACATCCATAAAAATATCTGCTTCCCATAATACCTGTGACTGCAGTAGCAATAATAATCACCACTAATAAAACTATACAAATCCACGCAAAAACTCGTGAATATTTCATATTTGATACTTTCTTTTGATAATTATTATCTCCCACAATCACACCATCCTTTATTCATGTCTTAATGCATCTATTGGATTCATATTAGCAGCCTTAACTGATGGAAGCAATCCAAACAATACACCAATAACCATAGAAAATGCTACTGATATAATAATTGCCACTCCACTTATGGCTACAGGAACAGCTGCAATATCTGAAATTAGGTACGCAAGTCCAATACCTGCACCTACTCCAAGAATACCACCCAAACTTGTTAAAACGGCAGCCTCAGTTAAAAACTGTGCAAGTATAGCCCTTTTTCTTGCTCCCAATGCTTTTTTTAGTCCTATTTCCTTTGTTCTTTCAGTAACAGATACAAGCATAATATTCATAACACCTATACCACCTACCAAAAGAGAGATACTGGCAATCCATATAAGCTGTTTGCTGGTTGATGCACTTATGTCCATCATAGCCTTAGCTTTTTCAAGCAAGTCCTCACTCTTATATTTATACGGCTGATTGCCCTCCATGTCAACATAGGTTATGTAACTATTAAGAATTTCTGCAGTCTTCTTACCGGCATTAGTCATATCATCCGTACTCTTTGCCTTCACAACCACATGATATGGCTCATCAAAATAAAACATAAGTGGCCAAGTTGTGTGTGGAACAAATACCTTACCTGCTGCGTCATCATAATAGTAAGTATACCAATCATTCACATCTTCTATAACAGGTTGAAAAGTATCAACTTGTTCTACAACTCCAACAACTACATAAACATCAGAATTAATCTCAACAGACTTGCTAATTGGATTTTCATTTCCGAACAATGTTTTTGCTGCAACAGTGTCAATAATTACAAACTTACTTTCGTTTTCGTAATCATTTTCGCCAAACAATCGTCCCTTATTTACAATGTAACCATTTACAGAAAAATAATCGTCATCTATGCCATAAATCATAGCACCGTCCAAAAGATTCTCCTTATATCTCACTCCCGACATACTATATCCATATCTGTATGCAGACACAGCTTCAACCTCATCTATGGCAAGAATCTCCTCCTTGATTAAATCATCTATCATAGGAACCCCTTCAGGAGTCATATCGTTACCTGACATATACTGCCATTCATTAGTATGTAAATTAACATCTACTAGATTGTCACCTGAGCCAACGAGATTTTCTTTTATCTGGTCATTTGTTCCCTTTATGGTAGATACAATGGCTATAATAGCTGCAATTCCTATAATAATACCAAGCATGGTAAGAAAGGAACGCATCTTATGAGACCATATACCCTGAAACGATAATCTTATATTTTCAAACATATATCCACGTCCTTTCTAATAATACATATCATAGGCTGATGCCTGTTTCGTTTTCACACCTTCTACTGCATCCTTGGAATGAGGAAATGCAATATAGTCATTCATAGTTACTCCACTATATACTTTGATGGAATCACCCCACATAATTTTTCCTGTTTTTATATATACTTTTTTAAGTACACCATTTTCTTCCTTCAAAACATAATAGTTTCCATTCTCCTCTGCTACATAAGCAAGAGGAATGTAGAAGGTATTATCTTCACCACTGTCACTAGACATAGTCACATCCATACCCATACCAGAAGTAAGTCCATCCGTATTTTCTACATTTATCTTAATATTATAATATGATTCCGTATTATCACTATATACTGGTGTGTCTGATATCTCAGCAATTGTACCGGTATAGTTCATACCATTTTCATAACAGTACATCTCAACCATATCACCTATAGCAACTGTACCTAAGGAAAGCTCACCAATGTTTGAAGTAACGGTATAGCCACTATCTCCACTAATTACAATAAGTGGCTTTGAATTAAGTATAGCTTCCTCCTCATCAATAATTGTCTTTACAACACCATCAAAATTAGCGACAACTTCCCCATTTGAATTCTGCTGTTCCATAATCTGAAGGTCAATTTGAGCAAGCTGATACGCTATACTTAAAGTCCTTATTTCTGCTTCCTTGTCTTTTATAGCCTTATCCAGTTCCTCTTTAGTATATACATCTTCTTCTGGAATTTCTGGTGCTTCTGGCACTTCTGGTATCTCTTCTGGGGCGTCTGTCGATGTGGCAGCATCTGTAGGAGTTGCAATCTCCTCTGGTTCTGGTACAACAGGAATTTCCTCTACAGGTGTAATCTTCTTTAACTCTTCTAATTCCCTTTCTGCCACTACCACTGCAGCTCTAGCAATCTCTACATTTGCCTTCTCTATATCTAAAGCAAGCTCTTGGGCAGTTGTGTCATATACCAAAATCACATCCCCGGCTTTAACTTCCTGTCCCTCAGTAACCTTTATCTCTTCAATCTTCTGAGAGGACATAAGATATATATTTTGTTCTAATCCTGCATTTACATTACCATAATAATAGTTATCGTACTCAAACATATCCGAAGGGTATGCAAGCTCTGATACAGGATATACGTCTACAACTTTTTTATCCTTGGTTTTGTTTTTTAATACAGCAAGCACAGCAACTATTATTCCAATTATTACCACAGATACTATACAAGCTATAATTATTTTCTTTTTCTTACTCATTCTGCCACCTCCTCATCTACTTGAGCCGGTGACTCTTCACTATTTTCTTCATTTTCGCTTTTTAAGCTTTCCTGATACTTTATAGCAACTTCTGGATTGTCAGTATCACTTATAATCTGACCATCCACCAATCTGATAACTCTATCTGCATAAGCAGCAATTTCATCTGAATGAGTAATCATAATAATGGTAACGCCCTGCTCATGCAGTGATTTAAATAATCCCATAATCTGCACTCCTGATTTAGAATCAAGTGCTCCAGTAGGCTCATCTGCAAGAAGAATCTTCGGTCCATTAACCATAGCTCTTGCAATGGCAACACGCTGTTTCTGTCCTCCCGAAAGCTGAGTAGGCTTAAAATCTACTCTATCTGAAAGGCCCACCATATCTAATGCCTCAAGACACATTTCTTTTCTTTTTTTCTTAGGAACTCCTGCATACTGCAAAGGAAGCGCCACATTGTCAAGAGCGGATTGTCTTGGCAACAAATTAAAGGTCTGAAATACAAAACCTATACTTTTATTCCTTATATAAGACAATTCTTTATCTTTATAATTAGAAATATCTTCTTCATCTAATAAGTATGTACCTGAACTTGCTTTATCAAGGCACCCTATTATATTCATTAGGGTTGACTTACCGGAACCAGAGGGACCCATTATGGCTACATATTCCCCCTCTTCTATGGATAAGTTAATATCTTTTAATACCGGTACGTACATATTGCCCTGAACATATGCTTTATATATACTTTTTAACTCCAGTATCATTAATATGCCTCCTCTATATCCATGTTCTCATCGTACATCATATCTTCATCTAACATCATGTCCTCGTCGTACATCATATCTTCATCTAACATCATGTCCTCGTCGTACATCATGTCTTCATCTAACATCATGTCCTCGTCGTACATCATACCATCATCATACATCATACCATCGTCGTACATCATACCATCATCGTACATCATGTCCTCATCAGACATAACATCTTCATAATTATGAGTTGTCTTCATACCCTCTTTAATACGTGATTCTGGATAAGCTATATAATCCTCCTCTGAAAGGCCGGAAACAATCTCATAGGTCCACATATCTGCATCGTATTCGCCAAGTTCCACCTTACGTTTTTCTATCTTTCCATCATTCTCAACCCATACATATGCATCACTGCCCTCAAACACTATGTAAAATTCATCAAGCCATAGTCCATCCTTTACTTCACTCTGACCAAAATCAAATTCTACATATACATGCTGTCCAAGCATAATTCCCTCTGAAGAATCTAGTGCAATATACATAGGATACTTAGTCACAGATGTACCCATGTCTGAATAGTAATAATCATTGTTATTTTGCTCTGGATTATCTGTATCAACTTTTGTTACAGTTCCATGCCAAATCATACTATCATCCACTCTTGAGCGAATAACCACACTATCTCCAGCCATAAACATACCCATATCGTACTCACTGAGAGTTGCCTTAATTCTATATTCACCCATATCCATAATAGTTATGAAATGTTGTTCATTATTGTCATTTCCATAATAATCATTTTCCATAGATGAACTATCACTGTTAATAGACTTAATCACACCATCCATAGGAGAAAAAACTATAGAATTTTCTATAGCAGTTTTTTGTCTGTCTATCTCTAATTCCTTAGCGCTGGCATTATAATTTTCTTGATTAACCTGTGCCTGCAAGCTTTGAATCTGACTAGTGTATTCAATCTTGTAATCCTCTTCTACTTGATTTTTCTCCTCATTCAAAGTTTTAATCTGGGAGTTTAAAGTTGAGATATTATTATAAATACTGGTAAGCTCTAATTCTAATTGCTTGAGCTTTAAGCTCATCTCCTCAGTATCGTACTCAAATAACTTATCTCCTTTTTTTACTGTGTCCCCTTCTTTTACAAATATTTCCTTTACAGTTTTATCCTCGGCCTTATCCACTCCAGTTGTATCCTGAGTTTCAACAACACCCATATATCTGTTTCCACCAAAGAATCCAAGTCCTGTAATATTGGCAACAGACTCAACATATACCACTTCATCACTGGCATTATTCTTATCTTTTTTCATAAAGATAACCAAAGCAGTAACCACAACCGCTAATATAAGCACCACCGCCGCAGTAATTAAAAATATTTTTTTCTTTTTCATAACTTATCTCCTAACTATTTTTTCTTTTTCATCATAAATTATTATGCCAAACAAATCTTTAAGATTAAACCAAGAAATGTTTTAAGATTTTATTAAGAAAAAATTTAGCCGTCTATGACTTTCATAAATTTAGACGGCTAAAAATCATTTCTTTATTTTATTAAACCACTCTGTTATATCCTTTTCGTATCCATTTTCGCTTGGATGGTAAAAAGTTTCACCAACTAATTGGTCTGGCAAATATTGTTGTTTAACATAGTGATTTGGATAATCATGTGAATATAAATAACCCACATTACCTAAATTCTTAGCCCCCGAATAATGTGCATCCCTCAAATGATTTGGTACTTGACAATTCCCCACTTCCTTTACCGCATCACTCGCCGCAAATATAGCATTAACTATAGCGTTACTTTTTGGTGCACATGCCACATATATAGCTGCATGAGCAAGTATAATTTGAGCTTCAGGCATACCTACCCTCTCCACTGCCTGAGCACAAGCAGATGCAACTACAATTGCCTGCGGGTCAGCATTTCCCACATCCTCACAGGCACATATCATAATTCTTCTAGCTATAAATGTCACGCTTTCGCCCCCATATAACATCTTAGCTAAATAATAAACTGCCGCATCTGGATCAGAACCTCTCATGCTTTTTATAAATGCAGAGATAATATCGTAATGATTATCTCCGTCTTTTTCATACTTAATTGAACGTCTTTGAATACATTCCTCTGCAACCTTAATATCTATAACTATCTTACCTGTGCTATCATCTCTTTCTGTGGATAGAATACCAAGTTCAACAGCATTAAGTGCGAGTCTTGCATCACCCTCAGATACATCTGCAAGAAAACTCACAGCCTCATCCGTTATGGTCGCATCATAAGCCCCCATTCCCTTTTCAACATCCGAAACTGCCCTTTTAATAAGAATCTCTATGTTTTCCTTAGAAAGAGGTTTCAGTTGGAATATAGAGGAACGTGAAATAAGAGCTTTATTTACCTCAAAATACGGATTTTCCGTTGTTGCTCCAATAAGAATCACCGTTCCATCCTCTACGAAGGGAAGTAAAAAGTCTTGTTGTGCCTTGTTAAATCGATGTATCTCGTCAATGAAAAGGATGGTCTTTTTTCCATACATTCCCTGATCAGACTTTGCCTTATTTACAACCTCTTCAATATCCTTCTTTCCCGATGTAGTTGCGTTAAGCTCTTTAAACTGAGAGCTTGTACTATTGGCAATAACCGTAGCCAGAGTAGTTTTACCCGTTCCGGGAGGACCATATAATATAATTGAACTAAGCTTATCTGCCTTTATAGCTCTATATAAAAGCTTATCCTTACCAAGTATATGTTCCTGACCAACAACCTCATCAATAGAAGTAGGGCGAAGTCTCTTTGCCAGAGGAGATTCGCCCTTCATATTATTTTCACGCATATAATCAAATAAATCCATAACTTCTACCTACATAAATAGTAAGCTACACTAAACCTAAGTTCTTTACTATGGTATCAAACTTGATAATATCTATAGGCTTACATATATACTCTTCATAATCATCGCTTGCATAGCTTGAATCAAAACCTTCATCTAAAGCACTAATCATAATTACCTTACATCTTGAATCTCTTGCAAGCCCAAGCTTTCGCTCAGCATCACGTATGGAAGCCAATGCCTTATATCCATCAATCTTAGGCATCATAATATCCATACAAACTAAGTCAAATCTTTCGTTATTATTAACTGCATTGACAAATTCGTCAACTGCAGCAATGCCATCTCTTGCAACAACAACCTCTCCATATTTTGAAAGAAGCTTCTGCATAAACTTTCCGCTTGCTACATCATCTTCAGCTACTAATACTTTCATCAATAAACCTCCCTACTCCTCATATTTGAGTAATTTAAACCATTTATCTAAATTATCCATAAATTCTTGTTTAAATGTCTTCTTATGATATGTAATTCTTCTACCTAAGATATGTGCCATAGTAATACCAGTAGTATTGTTGGCAAGTTCCTCCGGAGTAAGAATATCTTTTATTTCCTTACTCTCTATAGCCTGTCTGAACAAATTCTCCAAAAACGATAGTCTTTGTGTTATACACCAGGTTATCTTATCTCTGGTATCAATGTTATGTAACAATTCCTCGTACTGCAACATCAAAGTTGATATGGCGTAATAATTATCATAGTATGTTGCATAGGTTTCAAAGTAATCGTATATCTTTTGAATGTTACTTCCGCTCTTACCCTTAATGGTATGTCTAATCTGTTCATCAAAATTAGAATAGTAATCAACCACTTCTACCAAGACTTCATCTATACCACCAAAGTACTTATATAAAAGAGCTTCTGACATATTCTCCTTCTGGGCTAGATTACGGGTAGTCAAGGCAGACAATCCAGAGTCACTAATAATCTCTATGGCTGATGAAATAATTCTGTCTTTTCTTGATATAAAACTATCCGTCACAAACACACCCCTCTTTTACTTAATAATCTCAGCGCATATAACTATCTCTAATTTTATTTCATTTGACCATTTTTGTCAACAAAATAGGAGCTATTATATAAATAATAGCTCCTTTGTAAGTTTCGCTCAATAATATAACAAATCCTAAAATAAATTTTAATGCAAATATGCACAATATATATAAATAGGTACCATGTTATGATTAAGTTAAGTTCTTCTTAGATAACAGTAACATTAACTGCCTGTGGTCCCTTCTCTCCGTCCACAACGTCAAATTCTACTGCCTGATTCTCCTTAAGTGTCTTGAATCCTTCCATGTTAAGACCTGTAAAATGTACGAATACATCCTTACCATTCTCGTCTGTAATGAAACCAAAACCCTTCTGGTCGTTAAACCACTTTACTGTACCTTTTGTCATGATAAATCCTCCAAGTTATAATATGCATTGTAAATGCCTATTTAAGATAGCACATACTTTTGTTTTCGTCAAGCTACTTTATTCTATACCAAACCCTTTTTCCCTAGTAAATAAATACACTTCATCAGATAAAAAATCCATATCATCCACCACATATTCATTAATATCTTTTACCATACTTGCCAAATCACCCTTTATAATCTCTTCATCATACGGCAAAAGCAATACCTCATGTATACTCGATGGCAATATATATAAATCAGAGTCGATACTATCAGCATATTCCTTTAATATATCTTCGTATGCCATATAAATAGCTCCATTTATTCCAATATCATTAGTAAGTACTTGTATACCATAACAATCTGCGGTTTCTATGCCATCCAGTATGTCACTTAGAATATTTTCCAATGGGGTAATGGAAGGTTTAAATAATTTTCTTCCATTTTCCTTACCTATCTTATATAGCTCCTCTTCAGAAATACTCCAGCTCTCCATATCTTTATTTCTAATAATAGCTGATGCTATTCCCTCTTCATCTTTTCTTACTAAAAACCTAAAAGTAATTGCCAAATCCAAAAATCTAATATGAGGGCAATCTGCCAACATATCCTTGTTTTTTTCGTAATTTACAAGTTTTAAAAACAGACATTCATCTAAGTTGTCTTCCGACAAATCGTTATAGCTTTTAGTTATAATATTATTATGTGCCTGATTATACTCATCTCTAATCAGTCCAAGCACATCTTCCATGTTCTGTCCCCCTTTATAAAGATTATAAAAATATTCCAAATAAATGTTAGGGGTTATACTTTCCCCCTTCAAACAAATAGCCATTCCTGTACATATAATTCCATTGTTTTTGTGGACTTGTTCAATATGAATCTTGTCAATTTCATATTGAAGTAAATACTCAGGAATGCAATCCACAACCTGGTTTATAAAATCTTGAAAATCCATAAATCGTTATACACTTTATTGTGTATACTCCTTTCATAATAATAAAAATGGGAAAAGTATGATATATGGGACGCTGATGGTCCCTAAGCTAAAGATATGACCATATTTTAAGCATATTTATGATAGAAATCAAGAAAAAAAGTGTATACACATGTATACACTTTTTTTCTTGTGTAATCTCCTTTTACAGAGATATAATATATAGTTACACTATAGACTTTAACAACTCAAGAAATGTCTCCATCTCTTCTCTTGTACCTATTGTTACACGTAGGTGATTGTCTATTCTAGGCTTATTAAAATATCTAACATATATCTTATTTGCCTTGGCAGTTTCGAAAATTTCTTTTGCTGACAATCTGCTATGTGTCATAAACAAAAAGTTTGCTGCAGATGGTGGACAGGAAAATCCTAACTTTTCAATTTCTCCTTTAAACCACTCTCTTGTATCGATTACTTTATTAACAGTTTCCTTGAAATACTCATCATCCAATATGCTTTCCTTGCCCAATATAATGGATGGCATATTCATAGTATATGAATTGTAGGAATACTTCACGTCATTTAAATACTTAATTAGTCTCTCATTACCCATTGCATATCCTATACGAAGGCCAGCCATAGAACGGGACTTTGAGTAAGTTCTAACCACAAGGAGATTATCATACTCATCAATGAGCGGAAGGGCACTCTCCCCTCCAAAGTCCACATACGCCTCATCAACAATAACTATAACATCCTTATTGTGGTCTAATATATCGCGTACAAAGCTAAGAGGTTCAGCAATTCCTGTAGGTGCATTTGGATTAGGGAATATAACTCCTCCATTATCCTTATAATAGTCCGCTGCCTTTATTCTAAAGTCACAATCTACCGGTATCTGTTCATATGGTATATTAAAAAGCTCTGCCCATACATCATAGAAAGAATATGTAATATCAGGAAAAAGAAGCTTCTTTCCTGAATTAAAAAATGTCATAAAGGCCATTGCAAGTACATCGTCAGAACCAACTCCAACAAATACCTGATTATTGTTTAAACCATGATAGTTAGCAATAGTCTCCACAAGCTCTGAGGCAGCAGGGTCCGGATATAATTTGAGTTTCTCTAACTCCACCGCCTTTTCTAATACTCTTTTTGAAGGACCGTATGGGTTCTCATTTGTATTTAGCTTAATTATATTTTTTTCCTTTGGCTGTTCGCCTGGCACGTAAGGAACAACCTTTCTTACGTTATCTTCCCATGAAGCCATAATATTCCCTCCTGGATTCCTCTAATGTCTATTTTAATGCTTTGAGAATAGCCTTAGTATATTCCCAATATCTTGCAGTGCTATCGATGTATAGCTTCTCTGATGAAGTGTGAATATCATCCATATTAGGGCCATAGGATACACAGTCAAGCCCTTCTATCTTACCAGCAAAAATTCCACACTCAAGACCAGCATGTATAGCTTCAATCTTAGGTGTAACATTAAATAACTTAACGTGAGTTTTTACCATAATATCTCTAAGCTTTGAATTAGGATTATATTCCCAAGCAGGATAATCTCCCTTTAATTCCATAGTTCCACCAAGAACACTTATCAGGGTATCTATTCTGTCTGTAAGCTCATCTTTTTCGCTACCTACACTACTTCTAACCGAAAAATGTAATTCTACAGCGTTACCTATAGTTTTAACAATTCCCAGATTAAGAGATGTCTGCACAAGACCTTCTATGTCTGAGTGCATTCTGAGTACACCATTTGGCAGACTTCTTAATGCACATATGGTCTTTTCTGTAGATTCCTTAGACATAATCCTTGAAGTATCTGCACCCTTTTCAATGATTAACTTGATATCAGCATCAGTGGTTCTATACTCAGATTTAAGAATCTCACCCATCTCATCAACATATGCTTTCACAGATTCAATATCAGCATCTGATGGTATTCCAATAGTGGCTATAGTTTCTCTTGGAATAGCATTGTCTTTAAGACCGCCGTCTACTGTGATAATCCTCATATCACATAATTTATCTATGCCAGCTAAAATTCTTCCCATAACCATATTAGAATTTGCACCCTGTTTGTTTATCTCTACCCCTGAATGACCACCGGAAATTCCTGTTGCTGTAATCTTATATGTTACATACCCAGACTCTTCCTCATAAGACACGGGTAATGTACACTCAGCAGTAACGCCTCCTGCACAGCTTACAAGAATTGTTCCCTCATCCTCTGAGTCAATATTTAGAAAAATCTTGCCCTTAAGTGGTGAACAATCAAGTGCTCCAGCTCCAAGGAGACCAATCTCCTCGTCAACAGTTATAACTACCTCAAGTGGTGGATGTGGAATGGCTCCATCCTTTGAATCAAGAATTGCAAGAGCATATGCCACCGCAATACCATCATCACCACCTAGAGTTGTACCCTCAGCATAAACATATCCATCCTTAACACCAAGTCTGAGACCATCCTTTGAAAAATCAATATCACAATCATTATCCTTCTCGCAAACCATATCCATATGTCCCTGAATGATTACTGGTGCCGAATTCTCATATCCCTCGGTTCCCGGTTTAAATATAATTATGTTATTGCTCTCATCCTGAATATATCTCAATCCTCTTTCTTTTGCGAAATTAGCAAGATAATCACTGATTCTTTTTGTATCACCTGAGCCATGTGGTATACCACATATCTCTTCAAAATATTTGAATACTTCTCTTGGTTCTAAACCACCTAATACTGACATGTCTTTACTCCTTGCTTTACTCTTTAACTACTCCTTGGGCTAAACGATTAAACTCCTCAATAAGCTTTGCTTTAGCCTCCTTGCTTATCATGTACTCAGGCACATCCCCTAATACTTCTCTCAATGTACGATGAGCCGTATACTTGTAGTTGTTATCTATATTTTCTCTATCCAATCCATTTCTATCCCACATAGCATACGCTAAGCCAAGTAGCTCATGGTTATTGCATATTACTCTGATAGATGAATCCATACTATAGCTATATGGTGATTTAATATTCATATATACAGTAATTCTTCCCTTGATATCTTTTTCATCTGAGGAAGTGGCTAATATTATATCATAAAATCCTTCTTCCGCAAACCAACCGTTTAAATTATTATCGTAGGACTCAAAATCAGTATCATATAAAGTAAACTCTATCTCTTTTTTCTCTTCCGCCTCAAGATACACTTTTTCAAAAGCCTTAAGCTCCTTAACCGGTTTAGTAAGCGTAGACTTTCTGTCACTAATATATAGTTGTAAAACCTCTCCACCTGCCATATCACCAATATTTGTAATATCAGCCTTTACAGTGATTTGCTTTTTAAATGCAGGTGTATCCTTAACCTTATCTGCATCGGTCACAACTTCAATAAGATTTACCTCGAAATCCGTATAAGAAAGACCATATCCAAAAGCATATTCTGGTTCTACCTTCTTCTTATCATAGTATCTGTATCCTACAAATATACCTTCACCATAATTTACCTCAAAACCATCTCCGGGGAAATTGATATAAGTTGGCGTATCCTCATATCTCTTTGGGAAAGTCAGTGGAAGCTTTCCTGAAGGATTACACTGACCGATAAGTATATCTGCCATAGCCTTAGCACCACCCATACCTGGTAAGAAAGTACACCATATACCTTTTATCTTGTCATTGTCAAAGCTCATGTCAACTGGTCCACAGGTATTTAAAATTACAGCTGTAGGATATAAGGTATCCATTAATCTTAAATCTTCTTTATTAAGATACAGGTCTTTTCTATCGTTTCCTTCCATTCCACCAAGCCTTGCAACAACTAAAACTATAGTATTGTCCTTACTGTACTCTTCCTTTTCCTTTATGGCTAAAAGGTCGCAAAAATCCTTAGCTAAAACAACATTTTTACTTCCAAGTCTATCCTTCAATTCCTCATATAAATTTCCGTTTCGGTTTGTTGTTATTCCAGCACTACCTGCACCACACTCTAAAAATGCCTCAGCACCAGAACCAATTATGATAAGTTTTTTACCTGCTTTAAGAGGAAATGTACCATCATTTTTAAGCATAACTATACCCTGTGCGGCAGCCTCATATGCAGCTTCATCAGTATAAGCTACAAGTTCATCCTTATCGTACACATTATGATTAGCACGCTCATTTAACCACACTATAGTCTTTAATATATTTCTTACACTCTGGTTTAAATCCTCCTCAGATATCTCACCAGACTCTACCGCCTTCATAACTGTATCATGCTCGTGATATCCTGGCATAACCAAATCATTTCCAGCAACAAGGGCCTTATCTGGATTAAACACCGCACCCCAATCTGATACCACAAAGCCATCAAATCCCCACTCAGTAAGTTTATCTTTAAGCAGAAAACTGCTCTCTGTACAAGGTATTCCATTTATCTTGTTATAGGCGCTCATAACAGTCTTCACTTTACCTTCTGTTACGCATGCCTTGAAACCTTGAAGGTATATCTCCTCCAAGGCTCTCCTAGATATAATCTCATTTACACCAACTCTGTTAGTTTCCTGATTATTGGCCGCAAAATGTTTAACATTTGCTATAACGCCATATTCCTGAACACCCTTAACAAGCTCTGGGGCAAGGGTTCTTACCAAATATGGGTCCTCGGAATATCCCTCAAACAATCTTCCATTCAATGGGTCTCTGTGAATATTTACATTTGGAGTACCAAGCAACATATCTACTCCAAATACATTTGCCTCCATACCAAGAGCTTCTCCCACTTTACGAACAGTTTTTTTGTTCCAGGTTGCACCCAAAAGTATTCCAGGTGGAAAACAGCCTGGTGCATAATCCTTTCTGTCGCATCTTTTTGATACCCTTGCTTCCAGCTTTTCTTTAATCCAACTATATAATTTTAATTCTTCTTCATTAAGTTTTTCCGGCTCGTAATAATTATCTATAACATGTACCAAGGTGGTGCTACCAATCATATTTTGGTCACTCCAGTGATAAAGCTCTGTCATATCACCAAAAAGCTGCTCAAAATTGATTCCTGTACCGCCATCAAGAAGCTGCATCCTAGGTATATCAAGTCTATCTATCCCCGCAGTTCCAAAAAATGTGGCTCCATTTACCAAAATAGCCTTTTCTTCCAAAGTCATTTCATTAATAATTGCGTCTATATTATTATTCAAGTCTTACTCCTCCTGAAATCAATTAATTATTTGTCCTGCTCTAAATGAAGCATCTGCACTCTTTTACTGGTTATCATAGCAAGATTCTGTTTAGCATCTACAACATTTTTTCTGTTAATAGACTGTCTTAGGCCAGTTAAATTTCTCTCAAACGTATCAAGGCCTAACTCTCGTGCCGTACTACTCATTCTCTGTGAAATCATAGCTGCCATCTGCCAATTACCATGATTAACAGCTTGTCCAAGCTTCATAAAATCATAACTATGTAAAAAATCATGTAACTTTCTCTCGTTACCTTCCATATATGTGTCCTCTTTCTAGCAACTTATGCAATTAATCCAAAATATCCAAGAACAAGCATACCAAGTATAATTCTATACCAACCAAAAAGCTTGAAGTCCTTCTTCTTGATATATCCCATAAGGAACTTAATTACTATAACTGATACCACAAAGGCTGTAACTGTTCCAACTGCAAGAATCACATATTCAGCTCCCGAAAATGCAAATCCAAGCTTGATAAACTTGAGAAAACTCATACCAATCATAACAGGAACTGCAAGGAAAAATGTAAATTCTGCTGCCGCAACTCTGGATACACCAATTAGTAATGCCCCAATTATAGTAGAACCAGAACGTGAGGTACCCGGTATAATAGAAAGAACCTGAAAAAGTCCTATAAGAAAAGCTGTCTTATATGTTATATCTGCCAAGCTCTCCACCTTAGGAGTCTTTTTCTTATTCCAATTCTCAATAACAATAAATGCCACACCATAGAATATAAGGGCAATTGCAATAACTACAGGAGTATGTAAATGTGCCTCAATAAAATCATCAAAGAGTATAGTTACCGCAGCACCAGGAATACAGGCAACCACTACCTTAAACCACATAGAAAATATATCTTTTTTAATAGTAGGCTTATTTTCCTCACTAAGTCCAAAAGGCCACATCTTCTTCCAGAATATAAGTACAACAGCTAGTATTGCCCCAAGCTGAATCACATAGAAAAACATCTCCTTAAACTCTTCTGAAGTGTTCATCTTGATAAACTCATCTACCAAAAGCATATGTCCTGTACTACTAACAGGCAACCACTCTGTTATTCCCTCTACTATACCGAGGAAAATAACCTTTAATATCTCAATTATGCTAAGTTCCATTTATACGTCCTCCTTATATAAAGCTTCTAAAAAACTTGCACTCATCTTTATTACATTGTATCCCATCTTTTGATTTTATATCACAGTGAAATATATGCGTCAACTTGTTTATTTCATCCCCATACATACGATATATAAAAGGTACATTCTTTTGGGTAAATACCTCTGCCATATATATAGGTTGTCTTTTAAGAAAGTCCTCTGAGCCAGTCATCAGATATGTAGGCGGAAAATCCTCTGTGACAAAACTTGGAATATCCATAATCTTTAGTTCTTCCTCG
>JAGBBM010000019.1 GCA_017938485.1 Lachnospiraceae bacterium | reverse complement strand
TCCATTCCTCTTCTCATTAATGAGCATCCAACTATAGGCATGTCCTTTTCTTGGGATAAGAAATCAGACCATGAAGGTAATCTAAACATACATATGGAGGTTCCAGGCTTAATTATTGACGAGAAAAGTATTTATCATCTCTATGATACAACCTCAGCTGTAAGCACAATAAACCCTCAAGGAACTGACTTTAACTTCTCAATAATCAAATATATCTTAAATGCAATAAATGGTATTATTGAGATATCCAATAACAAGGATAATGGTTGCAACATATATATGGCAATCCCATATAAACTAACTGCAGATTCAACTATGAAAAGCAACCTTACTTCAACACAAGACAAAGTCCCTGGTTTTACAGCTCCGGATGCACGTATATTAGTAGTTGATGACCACAAGCTTAATATAGACGTAATCCAAATGTTATTAAAACGCACGGATATAACAGTAGACTCTGCATTAAATGGCTATGATGCATTAAAACTTATATCAGCGCAAACATACAATATAATATTGCTAGATTATATGATGCCAGAGATGGATGGTATTGAATTACTTAACAACATAAAGGATAATTATCCAGACACTTATGAGAATACACCTATATTCGCATTATCTGCCAGCACCAATACAGAGATAATCGAAAAACTTATGCAATCTGGATTTAAAGGTTTTATTCCAAAACCGATTGAGGGCAATATATTGGAAGGTTTTATTAAAGACAACTTATCTTCTGACCTTATCAATATAAACTATACCTCATATGACCCTAAAGAATTTCCTCATGAACTGATAATTGAGTTTAGGGATATCCTAGTACAATATGATATAAACATCGCTGAAGGATTAAAATATATGAGTGGTGATTTATTACAATATCACATGGTTGCAGAACTTATTGTAAAAAACTACGATAAAAAGAAAAAGAATATTGTAGAGCTTCACAACAAAGGAAACTACAAAGATTTAGGAATTGCAGTCCATGCATTAAAAGGAAATGCCCGATTTGTAGGTGCCTCTGCCTTGTACAATATAGCTATGAGCATCGAAACCAGAGCCAACCGAAACGAAACAGAATTTGTTGACTGTGCTCTCCCATTACTTTATTATCAATGGGAAAAAAGTTTTACCGGAATAAAACTATTTTTAGAAAAATTCAATAGTTTAAACCTCTTAGAAGATAATTCTAACAATATAGAGCAGTACGATGATGACTATCTAGAAAAATTGATGGAATACACTGACAACTTCCAACCAGAACCTGCTTTAAAGCTTATAGAACATATTTTAAAGAACAATGTCACTGCTGAACAAGCTAAAAAATTAAATCTTGCAGCTCAATATTTGGAAGATTTAGAATATGACGAGGCTATGAATATATTTAAGGAGATGCTACGATGAATCAACCATTTAGAATTATGATAATTGATGACGATATGTCATTGCTTAGAACTGTAGAAAGCATATTTATAGGTCAAGGTTACATTGTTAGCCTTGCAAAGTCAGGAAAACAGGCACTTAATGCCCTTAGTATCGGCAATACCCCTGACCTTATTCTTCTTGACATTGCTATGCCTGAGATGGACGGCTACGCTACTTTCAAGGAGATAAAGGCAATTCAGCCTAACGTTCCAATCATCTTCTTAACTAGCATGGAGGATTTACAGGCTGAACTTACAGCCCTAGAGCTTGGTGCAATAGACTACATAACCAAACCTTTTGTAACAGACATTCTCCTTGCAAGAGT
>JAGBBM010000125.1 GCA_017938485.1 Lachnospiraceae bacterium | reverse complement strand
CACTACCATAGGAACATCTGGTGTCCATCTGTGTGCTGAGTTATTAGAAACTACAGGAGTCTCTGTCTTAGCATATGCATCCTCAATAGCCTTAATCTCGTCCTTAGACATATCTACTGCTGAGAATACGAAGTCAACTGTAGCTGCAACCTTCTCAACCTCATTTACGTTATATACTACAAGGTTCTTTACTGCCTCTGGCATTGGAGTAGACATCTTCCATCTGTCACCTACTGCCTCAGCATATGTCTTACCAGCACTTCTTGGGCTCGCTGCAATTGTAGTCACCTCAAACCAAGGATGATTCTCAAGTAATGCGATAAAACGCTGTCCAACCATACCAGTACCACCAAGGATACCTACTTTTAACTTATCACTCATTTATATTTCCTCCAAAATCCTGTCTTACTTTATTACTCTTACCTTAACAACACCGTCGATAGCCTCGATAGCCTTAACCATCTCGTCATCTGCCTTCTCTGCAGTGTCAAGGATTGTGTAAGCCCAGTCACCCTTTGACTTACTAACCATATCTGATACGTTGATGTGCTTATCTGAGAATGCACCTGTAAATCTAGTAAGCATATTAGGGATATTCTTGTGACAAACTGTAAGTCTTGAAGCTGCTGTACATCTACCTGCATCACAAGCTGGGTAGTTTACAGAGTTCTTAATGTTACCGTTCTCAATAAAGTCCATAGTCTGCTTAACAGCCATAATAGCACAGTTATCCTCTGACTCCTCAGTTGAAGCTCCAAGGTGTGGAAGGGTAACAACCTTATCGTGACCAGCAATTGTTGCATTAGGGAAGTCAGTTACATATACACCAACCTTGCCTGAATCAAGAGCTGCAAGCATATCAGTATCATTTACAAGAGCATCTCTTGAGAAGTTAAGAATCTTAACTCCATCCTTCATCATAGCCATTGCATCTGCATTAATCATACCCTTTGTTGAATCAAGAGCTGGAACGTGAAGTGTAATGTAATCACACTCTCTGAAAATATCTTCTACATTTGTAATGTGCTTAACGTTTCTTGAAAGCATCCAAGCTGCATCTACAGAAACATATGGGTCATAACCATATACATCCATTCCAAGGTGAGTAGCTGTGTTAGCAACTCTAGCACCAATAGCACCAAGACCGATAACACCAAGCTTCTTTCCAAGTACTTCATTACCAGCATACTTAGCCTTCTGCTTCTCTACATCCTTAGCAAGTGACTCAACTGTAGCATTTTCCTTAACCCAATTGTAACCACCCATAAGGTCACGGCTTGCAAGCATAAGACCTGCAATAACAAGCTCCTTAACACCATTAGCGTTAGCACCTGGTGTATTAAATACTACGATACCCTTTTCTGCACACTTATCAAGTGGAATGTTATTAACACCTGCACCTGCTCTTGCTACTGAAAGAAGGTTGTCTGAAAACTCTAACTCATGCATTGAAGCACTTCTAACTAAAACTGCTTCAGCATCTGCGTAATCTTCTACTGTTTCATAGTTATCTGTAAATAAGTCCATACCGCAGGCTGCGATAGGGTTTAAGCAATTTATCTTTGTCATGATTTATTCTCCCTTTAAAATACTAATTAAGCGTTAGCTGCCTCGAAGTCCTTCATAAACTGTACAAGTTTCTCTACGCCCTCGATTGGCATTGCGTTGTAGATTGATGCTCTCATACCACCTACTGATCTGTGTCCCTTGAGGTTTACAAAGCCTGCTGCTGTAGCTTCCTTAACGAACTTAGCATCAAGCTCATCATTACCAGTTACAAATGGTACGTTCATGAGTGATCTATCTTTCTTCTCTACTGTTCCCTTGAACATCTTTGAAGAATCAAGGAAATCGTAAAGGATTGCTGCCTTCTTCTCATTGTGAACCTTCATTGCTGCAAGGCCACCCATCTCTTTAACCCACTTGAATACAAGACCACATACGTAGATACCGTAGCATGGAGGTGTATTGTAAAGTGAATCATTGTCAGCCTGAGTCTTGTACTTAAGCATTGTAGGAGTTGCTGGATTAACATCATCTCTGATTAAGTCTTCTCTGATGATTGCAATAACAACACCTGCTGGTCCTACGTTCTTCTGTACACCGAAGTAAATCATCCCGTAATCTGATACATTTACTGGCTGTGAAAGAATGTCTGATGACATATCAGCTACAAGAATCTTACCCTTAGTGTTAGGGAGCTCCTTAAATGTAGTTCCGTAGATTGTGTTGTTGTGGCAGATATGTACATAATCTGCATCCTCTGATATAGGAAGGTCTGAACAATCTGGAATATATGAGAAAGTCTTATCTGCTGATGAAGCGATAGCATTTGCCTTACCATACTTCTGAGCCTCTTCATAAGCCTTCTTAGCCCACTGTCCAGTGATAATATAATCAGCTACACCATTCTTCATAAGGTTTAAAGGTACTGCAGCAAACTGCTGTGAAGCACCACCCTGAAGGAAAAGTACCTTGTAGTTATCAGGAATCTCAAGTAAGTCTCTTAAATCCTGCTCTGCTTCCTTGATGATGTTGTCATACACCTTTGAACGATGGCTCATCTCCATAACACTCATTCCTGAGCCCTTGTAATCCATCATATCCTCTGCACACTGCTTTAAAACTACCTCAGGTAAAACTGAAGGTCCTGCTGAAAAGTTAAATACTCTTGCCATTATATTAATCCTCCTAATTAAATTACTTATTCTCTAAATCGTTCTTATCAAAACATGTCTCAAGTGCCTGACCTGCTGCAACCATTGGCCATACCTTATCATCCTGGTCGATGAGACACTCAATAACTACCGGCTTATTCATCTCGATAGCCTTCTTAAGTGCATCCTCAAACTCAGCAAGGTTTGTAGCTCTCATACCTGTTGCACCAAGAGCATCAGCAACCTTAACAAAATCTACGTTATCATTTAATATTGTACTAGAATATCTCTTCTCGTAGAACAATGTTTGCCACTGTCTAACCATACCAAGTACGTGGTTATTGATTACAACCTGAATAATAGGAATATTATATCTTGCTGCTGTTGCAATCTCATTTAAGTTCATTCTGAAGCAACCGTCACCAGCAATATTTACAGTGATGTTCTCAGGCATACCAACCTTTGCACCGATACAAGCTCCAACACCGAATCCCATTGTACCAAGACCACCTGAGCTAAGAAGCTGTCTTGGATGTGAGTACTTATAGTGCTGTGCAGCCCACATCTGATGCTGTCCAACGTCTGTTGTAATAGTCGCCTTACCCTCAGTCACTTCGTATACCTTATTGATAATACCAGGACCTGAGAATTCATTGTAATCATCTACACATGGGAACTTATCCTTAAGCTCGTTAACCTCTGCTCTCCAATCTGGCTTATCTGATGCCTTAATTCTT
>JAGBBM010000124.1 GCA_017938485.1 Lachnospiraceae bacterium | reverse complement strand
TAATTCAACATTTTCAGAATCATCCTTACCAATAGGTACAGATGGGTCGATGATATTAGGGATAACCATCATCTTCTGCTTTAACTCTTCTTTTACAACAGGCTCCTGCTTCTCAAGTTCTGCAAGACGAGCTGCATTTTTTGCAACCTCCTGCTTTACAACCTCTGCTTCATCCTTCTTGCCCTGAGCCATAAGAGCACCAATCTGCTTTGCAATCTGATTCTTTTTTGCTCTAAGTTCATCAGCTTCTTGCTGAAGGGCTCTAGCTTGCTTGTCTAATTCTATAACTTCATCAACAAGGGTAAGCTTGTTATCCTGAAATTTCTTTTTGATGTTCTCCTTAACTATATCTGGATTTTCTCTTAAAAACTTGATGTCTAACATGATATTCTCCTTTTCATTTTATAAGTCGAAGCTTATATCATCTTCTGCTTCACTAGTTAAATCGTTTATTTCTTCATCTACTGTCTTCGCTTTTTCAATAGCTTGTTTTTCTTCTTCAGACAGTGGGATGTAGGATTCTCCCTTTATAATTTCTTTTGCGTAAATGTAACAGCCATCACGATTGTGCATAGCATTTAATGTAACACCTGTGTTGTCATCATTTAATAAAGCTAGTACAAAACTTAGTTTACCTGCAACCTGGTCAAAGGCATCATATTTTATAAGACCCATTTTGCTGTAGCTGCTGGAAAGCTGTTTTTTTATCTGCTTGTGTTCTTTGGTTACTCTTTTTGCATTTGCTTTAACTTGGTCCATCTCTTTAAAACGAACTCTGATAACTTTTTCTAAATCAGCACCTTTTTTTCCGCTCATGAGAGCATAATATTTTCTGCTGATTATGTTCATTTTGTTGATAACAAATATGGTAGTTATGATTAGCAACGCTACAAGTATGAGTAATAAATATATAACCGTTGCCGGTTTCATACCTAATATAGTTTCATTCATTTAGAATACCTCTCTTTATTTTGCACTATAAAGTAATTGGGTAATTCTATCTAAATCATCTTCGGAATAGTATTCGATTTCAATTTTTCCTTTATTTTTACCCTTGGCCTTAATAGTAGCCTTTGTACCTAAAACGTTCTTAAGACGTTCTTCGATTTCTGCATACAAGAAAGAAAAATCAGCTTCGTTTGATGTAGATGCATCCTTCTCTTTCTTTCCTGATAAAACTTTCTTTACGTAGCTTTCTGTTTCACGAACACTAAGCTTTTTATCAAAAATGTATAATGCAGTTTCATACTGTAATGTAGAGTCTTCAATAGATATGAGTGCTCTTACATGTCCAGTTGTAAGCATATCGTCTATAAGCATTTGTTGAACTTTCTCAGTAAGCTTTAAAAGTCGAAGAGAGTTGGTTATAGTTGAACGACTCTTAGATACACGCTCTGCGACCTCGTCTTGCTTGAGATTAAATTCTTTAATTAATCTGTTGTAAGCATGGGCTTCTTCAATAGGATTTAAATCCTCACGCTGAATATTCTCAATAAGGGCAATTTCTACAATCTCCTGCTCGTTATAATCTTTGATTACAACAGGAACCTCTTTTAAACCTGCTAATCTTGCAGCTCTCCAACGACGCTCACCTGCAATAAGTTCGTAGAATCCTTTTCGTTTAACAACAACTAAAGGTTCAATAACTCCGAACTGTTTAATTGAATCGGCAAGCTCTGATAAGGCATCCTCGTCAAAATGTTTTCTTGGCTGATTCTTATTAGGTTCAATGCGATTTATATTTAAGGTTTGCTCAACCTTCTTGATTACCTCTTTTACTTCGGTTTTTGTAACAACTGTTTCACTTGGTGTGGAACTTGTTTTTGCTGTTTTAGGTTCCCCGGTAGGTATGAGGTTATCTAGTCCTCTACCTAATCCTCTCTTTGGTGCCATAACACTCCTCCTTAGAATACAGAAAATATGGATATATGTCATATGACATAGTTTACATAATATAATTTACATGTTGGCATATAACTTGTTATTAATTACTTCATCAGCTAAATCTCTATAGCCTTGTGCTCCCGCTGAACGACTGTCATATAAGTTGATAGGAAGTCCAAAACTTGGTGCTTCTGCCAGACGTACATTACGAGGGATAATAGTTTTGTATATAAACTGGTCGAGATTGTTTTTTACGTTCTCAACAACCTCTAAGGACAAATTGGTTCTGGCATCATACATAGTAAATACAACACCTTCAATCTCAAGAGCCTTGTTCAGTTTCTTCTTAATTAAATCAATGGTATAGATAAGCTGTGAAAGACCATCTAAGGCGAAGAACTCACACTGGATAGGAACTAACACCGTATCTGCTGCTGTCATAGAATTGACAGTAAGTACTCCTAATGCAGGAGGACAATCTATAACTATAAAGTCATATTTATCTCTGATGTTTGATAAAAGATTCTTAAGTATGTACTGAGGTTTTTCTAATTCTATGAAGTCTACTTCCGCACCAGCTAAATCTCTGCTGGATGGTAATACGCTTATGTTAAGTCGCTTGTCCAAAGGACGAATTATCATACATTCTCCTATGTTACATTCTCCCAACATTGCGTCATATATAGTATAGGAAAGATTGTTTTTATCTATTCCAAGACCACTAGTAAGATTACCTTGGGGATCCATATCTACAGCCAAAACCTTCTTGCCCTTTTCCGCAAGACATGCTGCTAAATTGATTGATGTTGTGGTTTTGCCAACGCCACCTTTTTGGTTGGCTACTGCTATAATTCTACCCATGTTTAAACCTCCATACGTACTCATTATTATAACACTAACTGACATCTTTCGCCATATCTAAATATGGGAAGAATTTTATATAAGGTACAATATATAGTTTTTGACACGGATACATAAAAATATGTATGTTTCACGTGAAACCTTTGCACAAATTACAAAGATTGTTATGTGATTATTGTAAAATAAATAGATTTGTTGCTAAATATCTAAAAAGATAAAATATGATATAGGGTTTCACGT
>JAGBBM010000123.1 GCA_017938485.1 Lachnospiraceae bacterium | reverse complement strand
TTGGTCACCATTAAGAAGGACACTCATAAAATCTTTAAGAGCTAAATAATCTCCGCCAATAACAGTAGCCATCTGCTCTAATGCAGCTTGTTGCTCATCTGTTAAATTTCCTAATTCAGTAGAAGTATTCTTATAAACATCTAGTATAACTCCCATTGAAGATACAGTTGTATTGACTTTCGCCTCTTCATACTCTGAATTTAATACAAGCATTTCTTCATTAAAGTTCTTAGTTGCTTCTCCAAGAGCAGCTTGGAACTCTTCTTCAGTAGCATACTTACCTTCCATGTGGTTCTTAACTATTTTTTCAACTTGCTTGTAGTATTCTTCTTGAGCCTTCAACATTTCATCTTGAGTTTCCTCAAGTCTCTTTTTGTCCATCTCATGAAGTTTTTCTAATGATGCACTAGCATCTTCTTGGGCTTTGCTTATGGCATTTAAGTCTTCTGTAAATTCATATACCCAGTTACCTTGAGCATCTCTCACTAAACGCATTACACTCTTAGATGCTTGAAGGTCTTGTAGAGCCATTTGTTTCATAGTTATATCATATAACTGATTTGCTCTATCTACATCATACTTAGTAAGTTTATCTTTTTCTTTTAGCTTTTTAACCTCATCATCTAAGAATTTTTGTAACTTGGCTTTCTTAGAAGGGTCATCTGTCTTATCCATTTCTTTCTGAACTTTAGATTGAAGTTTGCTTATAGCTAAAAGTTTTTCTTCTGTGTCTAGATATTTCTTTCTCTCTGCCTTTAGTTCTTTTTGTTGTTCCTTTAACTTGTCAAAACCAAGATTGTTGGTCATCGTTCCCTCAAGAGAACTCATTATCTCGCTCACAGCAGCCTTAAATTCACTTTGTAAAGCTTTTATAGAGTCTTGAACAAGCTTATTAACACTTTCAGTAGTATCCTTAATTGCTTGGTCTACTTCCTTCCACTCTTCAGAGCCTTTCATTCCTGCGGCTTCCAGAGCTTCTCTCTGCTTAATTAAGACATCTTTTTGCTTTTGAAGAACGTCTATTTGTCCAACAAATGAGTCATACTGCTCTCTATATATACTTTGTAAGAACTGATAGTCATTATTTTCACCAAGCAATTTAGCCATTTGTTCCATATGTTTTAATTCATTATTGATGTCTTTGTAGGCATCTAGATGCTCTTTTATTAATTCTAAACCTTCCTTTAGGGCATCTTTAAACATTTTAGTCATTGACTCATCAAGAGATTGTAATTGCTTGATTGTATCTTTAAGAGCTTCAGACATCTCTTGAAGTCTCTCTAATCTCTCTTTGTCTGTTAAGCTTGCATCATTGTTTATCTTATTAATCTGCTCTTGTATGTTCGCTGCCTTCTCAGCCAAGTCTAGCATTTGCTTAGAAGTCATTTCCATATTTTCAGATGAGTCTTCAAAGTCCTTATTTAATTCCTTTTGGAAATCTAAAGCCTTTTGGAAATCATCTGATAATTCCATCTGAATTTGTATTTTATAGTCAAACTCTTGTAGAAATATCTCTCTTTGAGCATCTATTGTATCTTGGATAGCTTCTTGAGTTTCCCATATAGTTTCATTAACTAATGTTTCATAGTTCTCAATAGCCTCTATAAATTCCTCGACCTTTTTAATTGCTTCCTCTTTCTCTTCGCCAGATAGTTTATTGGCTGCATTAACCTTGGCTTGTATAATGTCATTGTAGTTAAGCACCATGCCTGTTGCATCATCTATCTTAACCCCTTGCGATTTTAGAGAGTTTGCTTGATTCTTAGCATCTTGTTTTTGAAGTGCTAATTTTTGTTCATATAGTTTTTGTTGGTCTTGTAGAAGTTTCTTTTGCTTAGCTAAATTATCTAATAACTCCTTACCATATAGCTTGTCTTGTTGCTTTTGTAATTGAGCGAGTAATTTACTCTTTCTTTCTATCTCTGCATTTATGTCGTGGTAAATATCTTTTTCCCACTCCATATCCTCTACATCTTCGCCACCACTGTCTTTTCCACTAGAAGGTTTCTTTCCTCCAGAGCCAGAGCCACCTTTGTCTACTCCAGGTCCAGTGTTTCCAGGTCCAGGACTTCCAGGTCTAGAGCCTCCTCCTCCGCCTGGCTTCTTGTCTATTGTACTGTCTCCTGCTCCATAGTCAAAATTAAAGTTAGGTTTTGAGCTTGTTGTTGGAGAAAATTTATTCATTAATGCACCAGCAGTATTAGAAACCTTACCAACAGTAGGTATACTACCAAATGAAACTTTAGGTATTTGTATAGTAGGTATTCCTGGTATACTACCAACAGCACTAAGCATGCTATTAATTCCACTTATAAAGCTATTGACTATATTATTAACACCTCTTATTGCACTATTGACCATTCCTATACCAGCATTAACTGCACCAATAGCACCATTTACTATACCATCCCAAATATTAGCAATAGATATAGCTAAAGATTGCCATATAGTAAATCCTGCATCTCTCAATGCACTAAATGTCATTGCTTGAGATGAAGCACTTTCTGCGGTATTCTTTGCTTGCTTTTGGTTGGATTCGGCATTATATCCAAGCATATTGTTTTCTTGTTGCCATTTTGCCAACTCTTCTTCATTGTAGTTTAATATTGCATTACGAGTTGTTTCATCAAGATTTCTTCTTTTGCCTTTTTCCGCCGCTAAGTTAATGGCTTGTTCATATTCTTGATAGTTGCTATAATCTGATGCTCTTACGCCGTACTCATATTCTATTAAAGCAGTTTGATTTCTGTTTCTGCTATTAAATTCAGCCCAATAAGCCGTATCTGTACCTTTCATCTTAGCATACATTCTACCTTGTTGGTCTGCAACGCTATCTATAATATTTTTAACTTTATTAAATCCATCTTCACTACCATCTGCCATTTGCTTTAATGCATCACCAAGACCTGGTATTTTATCTGCATAATCATCAAGAGAACTCATTAACTTATTGATATCTTTGCTAGCAAATGCTTGGTTTAAACTTTCTTGAAGTTCATCTACATTACCCATAGACTCGACCGAGTTGTTATAAGCATCTGCCAATTCATTATAACCTTCAGTTGTAGCCAATAGAGCATCAACATTCGCCCAATATTGTTCGTTTAACTGTTCTTGAAGTTCCGCCTCTTCTCTTTGAAGTATTAACTGCTCTAACTTTGCACTGTTTGAAGCCTCTTCTGCTTCTAGCATATTACTTCTATTTTCTGCAATAGCCTCAGAGTTAGCTAAGTATTGGTTGGATAAGTCTTGAACCTCTCTGTCAACCTCTAAACCGTATAATTTAGCATTTTGAACTTCATCATACGCCCATTTTAGCTCAGTTAATTTTTCTTTTTCCGCTTGTAGGCTGTCTATTCTACTTTGTGCTGCCATAGCATCTTCACCAGCAGATAAAGAAGTTCTCATTCCGGCATCTGCAGAAAGTTGTGTTGCATCTAATCCACCTAGAGCAATTGTTTCAGAAAATCCTGCAGCATCACCAGTTGCAGTTGCTAACTTTTCTAAGAAGCTGTCTAACTTTTCATCGTTTATATCGAATAAAGTAGCTATTTCCATTATATTAGCTTTTTCTACATCCATTAGGTCTTTTAGAGGACCTTGCGCTGTTTCTGTTAATTTCGTATTAAGTGCAACTAATTCTTCTTCTAGTTTTTGTATTTGAGATTTGTCTGCTCCCTCAGTAGACTTTAGCTCTTCTAGTTTAGCTTTAGTTTCATCTATCTTATTGTTAATTTCAGAACTATTTGCTACCATATTGTCCATATATTTAGAAACTATATTAGAATATCTTTCCATTCTAGTTGGGTCTTGTATATGGTCTGACACTCTACCAACATCTATTAAGCCCCTAGCAAACTTTTGGTTTTCGGCACTTAACTTGCCATAAGCCTCACTTGCACCATATATTGGATTAACTATATTGGTTGCAATATCTTGCTTAGTCTTTTGTATTTGCGCTCTAGCATTTTCTATTTCAGTTGTTAAAACTCCTATATCGTCTTTGCCATAAGATTCGCCAGTATTATAATTATAGTAAGCACCATCTTTTTCTATTGTATCTAAAATTCTTTGTTTAGCGTCTATTTTAGCTTGTTGCTCTTCAATGATTTTATCATACTCTTTTGCAAACCCTTCTCTATTGGCAGCCATTGCCGATTGAGCCTCTCTTTGAAGCTGTCTCTCCTTCTCTATAAGGTCGTCAATGTTTCCATTTAGATTTATGATAGCATTTCCTTCTTCATCATAATAGCTTACTAATTGAGGAGCATTTGCCGCTATCTCATTCTGAAGTTGAGTATATCTCTCCATTGCTTCAGTATCGTTAGCATTTATGCCTGAATCTTGCATTTGTTTAGCTTCATTTAAAGCTGCTCTTGCATCATTTAAAGCACTTGTTCTCTTTCTAGACTCATCCAATGCCTTGTTATTCTCTTCTAAAATCTTTGTGTTTTGCTTTATAGTTTGCGTCATTGGAAGTAGTTCGTATACTGCCTTAACAGCAGCAGAACCAACAGTCGCTACTAATCCAGCGGCCATCAAATATGGATTACCAGATGCCATTAATGTGCCACCAAGAGATAGCATATTAGCCGATAAAGCATTCACCTTTTCTTCAGCAGTTGCTGTTTCATCACCAAGAACCTTCATTGCACCAGAAACAGATTGTAGTGCAGACAATCCAACTCCTATTGCTGCGACAGCTTTATTAAGCTTCTCCTGCTTAAGCGCCTTTTGCTCTATCTTGTCAGCTTCTTCTTGAGCTTTTTGTATTCTTCTAGTTGCCTGTTGCTCTTCCTCGCTTATCATATCTGCTGGACTAGATTCAACATGCTTTATATCCTCTAATAATTGTTTAGAATTTGCCAATTCTTGATTTACTTGTTTCAGCTCATCCTTTTGTTCAGCAATTGCTTCTGCAATAGCATCTTGTAATTGCTCTATGTTGTCATAATCTTCAAGTTCATAAAGGCGTAAACTATCTAAAAGTTTTTGGTCTGCCATTATCTTTTTAATAGTAGACTGTCTTTCATTTAGCTTATTATTGCCATTAATAATAGTAGCTATATCCCTATCACTCGAAACTTGTATTGCTTCATATAACTGTCTAGATTTTGCTAGTAAGTCATTTTTAGCTTTTATTTGAGCATTTTGCTTTTCTATATCTATAGATACCGATTTTTGACTTAATCCCATACCATGCTCAGCTACGTTTGCCTTAGCTTGTCTAGTTCTTTCTTCTCTCTGTTTTATTAACTCTTTTAATTTCTCTTGTTCTTGTATAACAGTGTCCTTAGCATTTTGAAATTGTTTTAATTGAGTTTCATTTAAGTTTTTGGCTACAACTTCTTCTTGTTGTCTTAGCTTAATTCTCTCCTTAACAATTTCTAAAGATTGCTTATCTAAATCAGTTCCAGACCTTTGGAAATTAGACTCAGCTTCTGACATAGCAGATTTTTCACTTGCCTTTAGATTTCTATCACTGTAACGATTGTCTCTGTCTTGTCTTGATGTTGAGTCAAAAGCATCTTTAACAGCTAGTTTCATTTCCCCTAGCTTTTCCATTGAATTAGATATTCCTTCTCCAATAGACTTATTAAATAACGAAAGTGCCAGTGGAATAAGAGAACCTATTACACCCTGTAATCCTCCAAGACCTTCAACCAAGTTAGCAACCTCTCCAACTGCAAAAGTAATAGCATCTATTGCTCCTTTAGTCATGTCCTCGTCAGAAAGTGCCATATATAATCTTTCAGCTTCAGTTCTTAAATTTGTAAGCTTTGCTTCAATAGAGTCCATTCTTATCGCATTTTGCTCTAATGCTGCCCCTGCAGAATCTTGTGAAACCGCCAATGCATCTTCGTACATAGTCCAGTTTTCCATTAAAGAAATTAAACGGTTGTATTGTTCTAATCCTGCTATTTGCTTAGCAACTACAACTTGACTTTCTTTGTTTAAATCATTCCATTTTGTACCAAGTTCTGTAAGTATATCTCCAGACTCTTTAAGTTTCCCATTTTGGTCTAGTACAGACATTCCCACTTTGTTTAAAGCTAGTTCAACCTGTCCTGTGTCCCAACCTTCTGCTTCTTTACCAACTCTTAAGTCAGCTAAACGACCTAATATAGTTTTGAAAGATGTACCTATAACTTCTGGTGCCTCTCTAGTAACAGTTGATACTGTCGCTATCATACCACCAAGTTGGTCTATATTAACACCAGCATTTGCCGCCTGCGATGCAACTTTAGACATAGCAGTTGCCATCTCTTCAAAGTCTGAACCTGTAGCCGCCCCTACTGCTGCCAATTTATCAGTAACTTCCATAGCTTTATTAGCTTCAAATTGATAACCGTTCATAACTGCCGTAAGCATTTCTGCTGTTTCTGCAGCTTCCATACCTGTAACATTAGCACCTACAAGAGTAGCTTCTGTTAAGGCTTTAACTTCCTCTGCATTCTTACCTTGTTGGAAGAATATAAGTGAAGCATCTGTATACTCAGTCGTTGAACGTCCAAGTGCCTTTGCCGCTTCATTTGCTTGTTGAGAGAATATTTTCATCTCATCTGAACTTTTGCCAGTAACTATTCTGATTTGTGTTAATGAATTGTCAAGAGCCTTAACAAATCCAACTGCTCTTTGTATACTACCAGTTAAAGTATTTACAGCTCCACTTGCTAAGTTCCATTTAGCAGTATTAACTAAAGTATCTGCCATTTCATCTACAAAGCCTTTAGTTTTCTTAACCTCTGTTCCAGTTTTCATTGCTTCTCTTTGAATGTCTTGGAACACGCTTACACCAGTAACTCCATACTCCTTCATAGATTGCTGTAAGTCTGTTAATGATGTACCATTTTTCTTAAGTTCAGAATTTAACTTTCTGATATTAAGCACACCTGTATCAGTATCAAACGCCTTATCTAAAGCTCTCTCTAATTCAGTAAAACTATTTTTAGCCTTCTGAATTTCTTTCTCATCAATGCCTAATTTAAGACCTTCTTTGCCAATCGTACTTTGGATTTTTTCCAGTTCCTTCTTGGCTGAGTCTAAGCCACGCTTATCGACATCAAAGCCAACCTTAAAATTAATATTAGCCATGTCTTACCTCCTTTTCTTCACATTAAAAAAAGTTTGCTACATTTAAAATATAGCAAACTTTAGAAATCATTGTTTATTTTTGTCCCTTGCCAATAATTGCTTCTACAATGGCATTTTGATTACCACCATTTTCAGCTATGTTATTATAGACAGATAACAGTTTGCCTGTATCTAAGTTATCCAATTCATTCATAGCTTCCTTAAGCTTTTCTGGTAAATCAAGTATTGTTCTATTTATAATTCCAGATATTGAATTTTCATATCCTTCATGTTTTTCTAAATATTCTTCTACCATTCCTTTTAATTCTTGATAATCTTCAAAACATACATCTATTACTTGTTGTAATAATCCTGTAGTTTCTATTATATCATATAAATTATATATATCTTCTGTATATCCTAAAAAATCTATATTTGTGTATTTCATACATACCATAGCATTAAAGCAAGCCTCAACCTTTATAGGATTTACATAGTTAAATTCTATACATTGTTGTAATACTAGCTGTGCTATATTCATTTTTTCTTCCATTGGAAGATAAGTTTTAACTTCTACTTTATTGCCTAATACTTCTATTTCCTTAGTAGAGTATATAGGTTGTAAATTTATTATTATTTTACTCAT
>JAGBBM010000122.1 GCA_017938485.1 Lachnospiraceae bacterium | reverse complement strand
GTGGTGTAAAAAGTGCTGCTGAGACAGATTATGATGTAAATGATCCAGCTCTTAAGGAAGAGGTTGGTGAAGAATTATATAGTCAGCTTATGGACGAGATTGAGTTGCTTGATGGAGCTTCCGATGAGTTTGATCAAGAGCTTGTTGACAAGGGAGAATTATCACCAGTGTTTTTCGGTTCAGCCCTTACAACTTTTGGTGTGGAGACTTTCCTTGAGCATTTCCTCAAAATGACTCAGTCACCACTTCCAAGAATATCCAATGAAGGCTTAATTAACCCTATGGATGATAGCTTTTCAGGCTTCGTATTTAAGATTCAGGCTAATATGAATAAGGCTCATCACGATAGAATCGCATTTATGCGTATCTGCTCTGGTAAGTTTGATGCAAGTAAGGAAGTGTATCATGTGCAGAGCAAGCGTAAACTTAGACTTTCTCAGCCACAGCAGATTATGGCTCAGGACAGAAAGGTTATTGAAGAGGCCTATGCCGGTGATGTTATCGGTATATTTGACCCAGGTATATTCTCCATAGGTGACACGCTGTGTCAGCCAGGCAAGAAGTTTGAGTACGAGGGAATACCGACCTTTGCGCCAGAACATTTTTGTAGACTTGTACCTCTTGATTCCATGAAGAAAAAACAGTTTATGAAGGGTGTTACTCAGATAGCACAGGAGGGTGCTATACAGATATTTAAGGATTATCTTCTTGATATGTCTGAAATTATTGTTGGTGTTGTAGGTGTACTTCAGTTTGATGTTTTAAAGTATAGACTTGAAAATGAATATGGTTGTGATGTAAGGCTTGAACCACTTCCATATAACTATATAAGATGGGTAAAAGACCCAACTACAGATTTGAATAAGCTTAGTCGTATCAGTGATTGCAAGAAGGTTAAGGATATGAAGGATAATCCTCTTTTGCTTTTTGCAAATGAGTGGTCTATTCGAATTATACTTGAACACAATGAGGGACTTGAGCTTACAGATTTTAGAAAGAACTAGGGGAAGGGTGAAGTGTTATGATACTTATTGAAACACAAAAAGAAGAGTTTAGTAAAATTAAAGATATTCGTATATTTGATAAGGTCAGCAACGAGGAGCGTTTTAATGGGGATTTGCTCTTTGTTGGTTTAGGTGGTATAGGCTCTAAGATAGTTACCAATCTTAAACTTATGCTTCAGGATGATATAACTCCAGAGGATAACATAAACTTTCTTATGATTGATTCAGATATTCCTTCTATGGAGCAGGCTATTGAGGACAGTAAGGAAGGTCTTGGTCTTAATGCTATGGAGATTATTAGTATATATAGACCTAACCTTGAGACTATTCTTGCAGAGGGTATCGCTGCAAATCCGGTTCATCCTAATCTGGCTAATTGGATGCGTTCAGATTTCCCAGCTCTCAGTATAGGTACAGATGGAGCTAAGGGCAATAGACAGGTAGGACGTCTTATGTTTTCTAACGCTTACGAGGATATGAGAATTCTTCTTTTTGAGAGAGTTCAGGAGATATACCAAAAGTCCAACGGTAAACTTGATGTTATACTTATATCTAGTGTGGCCGGTGGAACTGGTAGTGGAATACTTGCAGATGTTGCTTACAATATAAGAGCCCTTTCTAAAGCTAGAAAGTTTCAGAATTTTAGAATTGGTGGATGCCTTCTTACTCCAGATGTATTATTTGCAAATAAGAACATATCTGAAAATGAAGACTTAAAGTCCCTTCTCAATGCAAATGGATGTGCTACATTAAAAGAAGTTGATTATCTTATGCGTCTTACAAAGAAAGAGGAAAACTTTGCATTTGAGAGTACTACTCATAGAATCAGCATGAGAGCTAATATCTTTGATGCATGTATGCTTGTTTCTGGTAAACAGGATGAACAAGGATACATACCGGAAGGTGTTATATATAGCGATACAGCATATTTCTTGTTTAAGCTTGCTACCAATAAGTACATAGGAGGCAAGGAAGAAGAGGGAAGAAAGCTTCTTCGTGATGTGTTCTTTGAGGAAAACAAAGGATTTTATAAGGTTATCAATGAATCCGATTATAAGATTCCTATTCATGAGATTGAAAATATTAGTGAGTATCATATATTTAACGAAGCATATAAGAGAATACACAGTATTCCAAATGTAGATGAGATAATTGCAAGAGATGGAGAAAGTGTATTAGGAGACCTTAAAAACTTCTTTATGGAAAAACCGGGAGAAGAGATTAATCTTAAGGTCGCAGGTCTTATTATGACAAGACAGTTTGAGAGACCTGTTTACAAGATGATTAAAAAGGGTCAGGATAATTTGAGAAGCTCTATGGCAAGACAGCTCTCAAATCTCAAAGAAGAGATTCCTGTTATAGTTAAATCTATCAAAAACAAGTTTGTATCTTCACTTGATTCATTGGTTGAGAATTATATGAGAGAATATGGACCTTTTGTAGCCATAGAGATTATTGGTGCAGCTGGTATTGGTGAAGGTGAATTTGACAGAGGTCTTATAGCTGAGATTAAAAAGCTTGAAGAGATGCAAAGAAACTATCAGCCAACTAGCGAGTATAGTAGAATCATAGAGTCTATTAAAGATATGGTATCAAAGAAATTCTTTGCATTTCCTAATGCGAAAAAAGAGACTGAAAATGGTTACTATGATGCTTGTATAAAGGAAACTCTTGCAACTGAGAGAAACTTTATTGTAGATGGTATTGATGCTCAGGATGTGTTTGGCGATGCAATTAGATTACTTCGCCAAAAGGCTGAGAGAATTGTGGATATTTATTCTCAGTTTGATGAGGATTTGAAAAATGCAGTTGAGGATTTAGCTGTACGAGGAAAAGGTGTGACTACATATCTTATGAAGAATGCAAAACAGCAAGAATTCTTCCCTGCAGATTACGTTACTGAGTCTCGTATAGAAGAATTTAAAAAGGGTATTATCAAGCTTATGGTTGACAATGAAGCCAATATCGATAACGGTAGAGTTGTTCCGGTTAAGCAAGAAATGGAGAAGATATACAAGAATGCTCTTATCGGTATAGGTGTATATGCTCCAGAGAAGATGATTCTCACAGCTTTTTCAGAGAAAAAACCAACTCTTCAGGAGGCAAATGTTATGTTTGTCTCTGCTACAAATGAGAGAAGAGATGAGATTATGAAAAAAGCCGCCACTGCATTTGTGGAAGGCTCAAAGGAAAAGACCAGCAAAAAGAAGCTTTGCATATTAAAGGATGGAGTGGAGGAAGGCTTTACTAATAAGAAGTATATTTCTCTTCCAGATGCTATGCCATACTTTAGTAATGCAGTTAAGGAAATATTTATGGCTGAGCCATACAATGAGCAGGAAGAGTCTATAACTTTAAATGCTGGTGAACTTGAGATATCTATAGATGATATGTATATTGATATTCCACTTTCGATGCTTTCTTGTGCAGATGAGATGCAGAAGGCATATGATGCCGTTAATCCAGAAGTATACTTTGGATTACATGTGGATGAGATGAATAGGGATATGAGAGCATATCCTAATATAGCTTAAATTTATTACTTGATTTGGAGATTTGGCATGGAAAGAGAACGTTTAGGAAGTCGTTTGGGATTTATATTACTCAGTGCTGGTTGTGCTATAGGTATTGGTAATGTTTGGAAGTTCCCATATATGGTAGGTCAGTATGGCGGTGGCGCATTTGTGCTTATATACTTGTTTTTTCTTATTGTTATGGGTGTGCCTGTTTTGACAGTTGAGTTTTCTCTTGGTAGAGCAGCACAAAAAAGTCCAGTAAGACTTTATCAACAGCTTGAGAAAAAAGGTAGTAAGTGGCATATACATGGTTACCTTGCTATGGTAGGAAATTATCTTCTTATGATGTTTTATACAACCGTTGCAGCGTGGATGGTAATGTACTTTATTAAAACCGCAAAAGGTGATTTTATAGGTCATGATTCAACTGGTATAAAGAATATTTTTGCTGATTTGAAATCAGAACCATTGCCTATGATTATATTTATGGCTATTGTGGTTGCTTTAGGCTTTTTTGTATGTTCTATAGGTGTACAAAAAGGCCTTGAGAAAGTTACAAAGGTTATGATGCTTGCTCTTCTTGTTATCATGGTAATTCTTGCCATTAACAGTATTATGTTAGATGGTGGAAAAGATGGACTCACATTTTATTTAAAG
>JAGBBM010000121.1 GCA_017938485.1 Lachnospiraceae bacterium | reverse complement strand
AGAAAAAGGATATACCAGATGAATTTGACAAGTATTATCAGTTATGGATAGATGAAAAAATCTCTCTTCGAAGGGCAGCAGAGGAGTTGGGGATAAATTATTCCACCTTTTATAGGAGGTGTATAGAGAAGAGGGGGAAGTAAGTGAGATGTGGAAAATTGTTACAAAATGTAGACACAATGAAACACCAAATAAATGTCCATTTTATACATATTTATAATTTTAAAATTACACACAATCATTTTATCAAAGATGTTTCAAAAAGTCTGCTTTTTGAAACATCTTTTTTTGATGATGAGTTAATTCCTAATATTAATGATGCATTTTTATATGATAAGAGAGTGAAATTAAGATGACTAAAGACAGAAAATACTATTTAGACAATATTAAAACGATACTCATTTTAGGGCTATTTGTAGCCCATACATGTGAGATATACCACCTAAAGGAAGGATTTTATGTAGAGGGTGATGATACATTTGTTCCAACTCTCGTATACAATTCATTAAGAAGCTGGTATATGTCTGTGCTGTTTTTTGTAGCAGGACTAACCACTATGTATAGCTTAAAGAAACGAACTATAAAAGAGTATTACATTGAAAGATGTAAAAGACTTTTAGTGCCTTTTTGTGTGGGACTATTTTTTTGGGTTCCAATTCAATCATATTACACATTGAGAAATCACTATGACTTTGCTGGGAATGCTTTGGATGTGTACAAGCATTTCTTTACTACATACACAGATGGTTTGTATGGATATGACGGAGGATTTACACCATCTCACTTGTGGTTTTTGATATATCTCATGGGAATTGCTTTGATTTCCTATCCGGTAATTAGATATAAGAAAAATTATTCATCAGAGGATGGATTGAAAGTAAATGTAAATTGGAAAAACTTTGCAATCTTTACATTGATAATCTATGTGGTGGCTTATGGTACAAGTGATGAGTCTATAGGAAAGTTCATAGCTTTTTTTGCTGTGGGTATATTGCTATATGATGACTCTAAGTTGTACGAGTTTACCATGAAGAATTGGAAGATACTATGCGTGGTGGGCTTAGTCACAAATATATGTATGGCATATATGCTTATACCTATGCACGATATGAATGTTTGGTCTGTCGACTACGCGTGGAGGCGACTTGTATGGGCTATATCATGTACTACTGCTGTATTTGGAACCATAGGATTTGGACAAAGATTTCTTAATAAATCTAATGCGTTAATGAAATATCTATCATCAAGATCCTTTGCAATTTATTTCATACATATGACTGTGGTTATATCTGTTGGGTATTATGTGCTGGAGTATCTGAACTGCGGTGTCGGTGGACAGATAGGGATTATCATAGGTGTTTCTGTAGTAATAACTTTTGCATTGGTAGAGATTGTAAAAAGGATTCCATGGTTGAATGGAATGCTGGGGATGAAGAGGTAGAAGTTATGTTTAAGAGCGTACTTAAGAAGATAGTTAAAGCACAAAGAATACATAAGTTTCAACAACTGAATAAACATCCAGACTTAAATGCCAACTGTATATATGCAGCAAACCACTCCTGTAAATGGGATGGACAATATCTCATGGAAATAATACCGGGGGAATTTTCATTTTTAGCAGGAAAGCAACGAATGAAATTTATAGATAAATTCGGACTAACCTGGAACGGAATAATATGGGTTGATAGAAAAGATAAGAAGAGCAAACAAGCTTCAAAGATAAAAATGAAAAAGGTATTAGCTAGGGGTAAGTCGTTGTGCATATTTCCTGAAGGTACATGGAATTTGGAACCGTCAACTTTGGTATTGCCGCTATATTGGGGAGTAATAGAAATTGCTCAACAAGCAAATGTGCCTATAGTTCCTATGTGTTTGGAATATGTGGGTGATACTTGCTATGTAAAGTATGGTGATGTGATTCATATAGAAGAGAAAGCGGATAAGAAGGAAAGAATCCAAAACTTAAGAGATGTACTAGCTACACTCAAATGGGATATATGGGAGATGTTGCCGGTTGGCAAGAGATGTGATGTTGATGAGGATTGCTGGGAAAAAGAGGTGCAAAGACGACTTGAGGAATACGAGTTGCTGGATTATGAGTATGAGATGAGTTGTGTGAGGAAGGGATAATAGACGCAAAAGAAAGGAGAAATATGAAAAAAGCATTAATTGATAATTGGACTATTGAAAACATAATTAATAACTATAATTTAGGAATTTTAAACGAATCTGTTGAGTTTCAAATGTTGATATCTGCCCTTGTTCTGTGGGATGAAGTTTGTTATTTGGATAATGGATACTGCGAATGGTGGAATGACAAAGTAGAGAATAGTGAGGAATTAAAGGTACTAAAAATGCTTACACCTTTAACTGAAACGGGAATGGAACAGGTAAGAAATAGAGCTAATGAAGATTACAATAATATTTATAGAGACAACTATTTAGGGGTTGTTGCAAAAGGTGCATTAGAGTATTTATATATGGCAGTTGAGAATGATATATGTTACATGCCTTTTGGAAAACGAGCGGAATTCATTTTAGAAAATGATTTGTATAAAAAATCACATCAATATTACACACGAATGGATGCAATTTCTGTGTTGGATAAAGAAATTTTTCATCATTACGAGAATTTGAATTCGTGTATCAATAAAGCAAAATTTGGATTAAATGCAAATAGCATTTTCAATTATGTAAAGGGAAATGCAAGTTCATTATGCGAGATGGTTGACGTTATAGCGGATTTGAAAAAGAAGAAAATGGTTAAAAAATTTAAAAGTTGGGTAGAAAAAATGGAGTGTGTAATAAGCAAAGATACCATACTTGATAATCCTCCATATGTCATTAAGGAATGTATTGATGAATTGAAAGAAATTAAAAATATGCAATACAAGGATGTAAGTACAAATTTTTCGGCTGGAGCACCGTTTGTACAGATTGGTGTAAATGTGACTATTCCTATAAAAAAATTAATGAAACCCAATTTGGTGTTCCCTGCTTTTTTATATAACTATGCTATTCGAAAAAAATAGTGTATTGAATTTTAATATAACAAAGTGTTAATACAGATAAGAAATTAAGATGGCACAATTAAATACAAGGAGAGGAGATTATATTATGAACCAACAATTAACCGGTTACCCATCCATAGATAAACCTTGGCTGAAGTATTTCAGTGAGGAAGCTATAAATGGAGCTTTGCCAGAATGTACAATTTACGATTACTTATACAACAATAATAAGAACAATAAAGATAGTGTTGCAATTGAATATTTTGGAAGAAAGATAATTTACAAAAAGTTGTTTAATAAAATACAAGAAACTGCCAAAGCATTTGTTGCCATAGGTGTCAAAAAAGATGATATTGTAATTGTTTCTACAATAACAACTCCGGAAACAGTATATATTATCTATGCCTTAAATTACATAGGAGCAATACCAAATATGGTTGACTTGCGTACGGGTGTAGAGGGAATAAAGGAATATATAGAAGAAGTCGAAGCTAAGTATGTTGTTGCTTTAGATATAGCATATGAAAAAATGCTTGAAGCAATAAAAGGTACAGATGTGGAGAAGATGATACTCCTTTCTGCAACTAGCTCTATGCCATTTGTAAAAAGAACAGCTGTAAAGTTTATTAGTCGTAATAATATGAACCCCGAATCAAATAGTAAAATTATTAAATGGGATTTGTTTTTGAAGCAAGGAAGCGGTATGGATATAAATAAGGCTATTTATGAGAAAGACAAGTGCTGTGTTATCGTTCATACAGGTGGAACCACAGGTAACCCCAAAGGAGTAATGCTCAGTAACGATAATGTTAATGCAGCGGCATGGCAATCACATAATTCGCCTATATTGATGAAAAAGAGAGACAAATTTTTGAATATATTACCTCCCTTTGTGGCTTACGGATTTGTATTAGGAATACATACAGCTGTTTCAGCAGGATGGCATTCTATTATTATACCCAAATTTGATGTGGAAAAATTCGATAGCTTAATTATGAATTATAAACCTGCGGGAATTATGGGCGTACCAACATACTATGAGAAGATAATGGATAGCAAATTGTTAGTAAACAAAGACCTGTCTTTTCTTAAGGTTGTTTTGGTTGGGGGAGATAAAACCTCTGCGGAATTCGAGCACAAGGTGAACGCATTTTTTAGAGAACATAATAGTAGTATTACTTTAAGTAAAGGATACAGTATGACTGAGGCTAGTTCCACAGCTACTATATCTTTCGAGATAGCAAATAAAGATAATTCAAATGGAGTACCTTTATCAAAAACCATAGTATCTGCTTTTGATCCTGATACAGGTAAAGAAGTGCCTGTTAACCAAGAAGGTGAGTTATGTATTAATACCCCTACTATGATGCTTGGATATTATGGCAAAACAGATGAAACTAATAAAATAATAAAAACACATAGTGATGGTAGTGTATGGATACATACAGGAGATATAGGTAGAGTTGACGAAGAAGGCTTTGTCTTTGTTAACGGAAGAATAAAAAGATTAATTATTCGATATGATGGGTATAAAGTATTTCCTGTATTTATAGAGGATGTAGTTATGCAATACAGTGATATTGAAAATTGTTGTGCTGTAGGAAAAATTGATAAAGAGCATATACAAGGTAAATTACCATACGTATATGTTGTTTGTAAGAATAAAGACATAGACGAAGATAAACTAAAGCAAGAGCTGTACGAGCTGTGTAAAGCAGAATTGCCAGAATATGCTATGCCTATAGGATTTTCAATATGTGATAGCTTGCCGGTAACTAATATAGGAAAGATTGATTATCGAAAGCTAGAAGATATGGCTAATGAAGAATAAAAAACACGAGGAGAACAACTATGAACCACCAACTAACCGGCTACCCATCCATAGACAAGCCATGGTTGAAATACTATAGCCAGGAAGCTATCAATGCACCTATACCACAAAAAACTGTATTTGAGAGCATTTATGAGATTAATTCAAAGCATCCAGATGATGTTTCGTTGATGTATTTTGGAAGAAAGATTACATACAAAACTGTGTTTGAGAATGTAGAAAGGGTTAAGAAAGCATTTATTGCAAATGGCGTAAAGAAAGGTGACAGGGTTATTATGTTCACATCTGCTACACCGGAGCTTATATATGCGACACTTGCATTGTGCCGTATCGGTGCAGTTGCTAATATGATTAATCCATTGTTTACAGCTGAACAGATTAAGGACCGTATCGATGAAACTGATGCGGAGGTTATGCTTGTGTTGGATCAGCTTTATGGAAAAGTTCAGCCGATACTTAAAGAATTGTGCATAAAGAAGACTGTTGTAATACCTGTGTGTAACGAAATGTCTGGTATAACAAAGATAGTTGCATCTGTGAAGATGAAAAAGGACATTGAATACAGTCAAGCTGTAGTAAAATGGTCAGATTTTATTGTGTCTGGTAAGTCAGTAGGAGATGTACCTGATGTAACATATGAAAAAGATATGCCACTGGTTATGGTATATTCTTCTGGAACTACAGGAGCGTCTAAGGGAATTGTGCTTACCAACGATGGAATAAATGCAACCATATCCCATTATCTTAGCCCAGATTTTCCATATAATCGAGGTGATAAGTTTTTGCAGATTATTCCTGCTTGGTTTTCTACGGGATTGGTTTTATCTATGCTTATGCCACTGTGTATAGGCGTTGCTATAATTCTAGAACCAGTATTTAGTAAGGAGAATTTTGCTAAAGGCATTAAGAAAAATATACCTCAGATGACATTGGCACCTCTTTCCTTGTGGATATATGCCTTGGAAAGTAAGGACTTTCAGAATATTGATTTATCTAAACTGATATATCCGTTTACTGGTGGAGAATTAGTACTTCCTAGGGTTGAAGGTATAATTAACAATCAATTAAGGGATAGAAAGTGCAAATCTGTTCTGTTAAAGGGGTATGGTATGTGCGAATTAGGCAGTACGGTTTCTACGGATTCTTTGCTTAAGTATAAAGCTGGAGCCACAGGATATCCGATGAAGGGTATTATGGTAGCAGCATTTGATATGCTTACCAATAAGGAATTAAAGTATGGAGAGCGTGGAGAAATACGAGTTGATTCTCCGGCTCATATGAAGGAGTATTTTAAGAATCCAGAAGCTACCAATGAGTACTTTTATAAAGACGAAAATGGTACTCTGTGGGGAAGGACCGGAGATATTGGATATGTGGACGAGGAAGGGTTCGTTTACATTCTTGGAAGAGCCACAGATACATTTAAGCCAGAAACTGGTGATGAAGAGTATTGTTTTGATGTGGAAAGTCAGATATATAAGAATGAGTATGTAGCACAATGTGAAGTTGTGGGTATAAGTGTGGGAGAATATGATGTTCCGGTTGCTCATATTATTATGGAGAAAAGCTGTGAATTGACAGAGGAGCAGCTTATTAAGGATATTCATAATATCTGCAAGGCTAATTTACCTGAATATAGTGTGCCACATGGATATAAGATTATCGAAGCATTTCCGATTAAGAGTTCTGGTAAGCGTGATATGGAGCTTATTAAGCAGGATAGGAAAGACTTCTTAATACCTGTAGGTGAAGAAATTAAGATAAAGGATATATAAAAATTAAAACCAGTATAGACGTTCATGTCTCCATCAGAAACTAGTAACGCCTATTTTAATGGGAAATGTTACCTATATGTTAGAGAAGCGATGTGAAAGTTGGTTACTAGGATAGAGAAGAAATATAAAATTATAAGGAGGAAAAATATATGGGAGAAACGTTACACGAGTATAGAGATAAAAATGGCAATTTGGTTAGAGTGAGAAAAAGTAGTAAAGGTGAGGTTTATATTGATAGTTACACAGGTGACGAAAGAGTTCCTGAGAATCATGAGCGCTTGACAGTTAAAATATCATCTGGCGAAGGACAACCTACTGGACATGGAAAAAATCATAAGAAAATATAATTTATGAAATTAAAAAAACAGGAGAAGAATAAAATGATTGCAGAATATAAAACCGGCTACCCGTCCATAGACAAGCCATGGTTGAAATACTATACCGAAGATGCAAAAAATGGAAAGCTTCCAGAGTGTACAATCTATGAGTATATGTATCAAAACAACAAGGAACATTTGGATGATTATGCCATAGATTATTTCGGAACAAAAATCACATACGGAGAGTTGTTTGAAAATATTGAAAAAGTGGCTATTTCATTTCAAGAATTAGGTGTTTGCTCTGGCGAAGTTGTTACTATAGTCTCACTGTCTTGTGTGACTAGCATACTTTGTTTTTATGCACTAAATAAAATAGGCGCAGTATCAAATTACATTAATGTTTTATCCACAGAGGAAGAGTTGAAGGATTATTTAAATGATGCACAGTCTAGGTATGT
>JAGBBM010000120.1 GCA_017938485.1 Lachnospiraceae bacterium | reverse complement strand
GACTGCGGATGTAGTCATATCTGCAGATAGAACTGCAGTGACATATGTTAAGTACACGGATGAGATACCTAAGGTTCCGTTTCTTTTTGAAAATCCATCAGTTGAGCAGATGTACGACTTCATCGAATCAAGATGTATGCCGAAGCAACGTACACAACTGCAGGATTATTTGGATGAGCTGGAACTTAAAGAGTACAATCCTTGGGACATAGTAAAGAAAACCCATGGCGTAATGTGGGAGGATTTTTTATGGTTTAAGTTCCCAAATGAAAGTGTATCATGGGATGAGGTGAAAGTTCGTGATTAAAGAATATAATATTGAGGAAAGATATCGAAGACAAATACATATTGATGATATATTTCAAAAGTTCATAGCAATAAGTGAATAGATAAAGTATTGATTTAAAAGATATAGGGAACTTTTCCTGTGGTGACATGGGGAAAGTTCTTTTTTATTAATTGACTTTAACAAAACATTAACATTTCGCGAACATTTCAAAAACAAGCAAGGGGTATTATACATACATCATATATAAAAGAAAGGAAAAATGATTATGTCAGAATTACAAAATGAAGGAAGTAACTTTAATGTGGATTATTCAGCAAAGCAACAACAGGAGATTGATGGGATTAGAAAAAAATATCTTCCAAAAGAGGAGGATAAGATGGAACTTCTCAGACAGATGGATAAGAGTACTGAGAAGCCTGGTGCTGCTATGGCCATAGTATTAGGTATTGTAGGTTCATTGCTATTAGGTACAGGCATGAGTTGCATCATGGTATGGGCAGATAAGCTTTTTGTATTAGGAATTATTGTTGGTGTTATTGGTATTGGAGTAGCTTCTATGGCATATCCAGTTTATCGTAAGATGACAAAAAAGCAAAGAGAGAAGATGGCAGAACAGATATTAGCACTTAGTGAAGAAATTTCATTATAAAAATATATTAATAAAAAGGAGAATAAAAAAATGTCAAAATTCACAGAAACAAACAAGAAGATTGAAGAAGGTGTAGTAAGTGGTTACAAGAAGATTGAGGAAGGCGTAGTTGGCGGCTACAAGAAGATTGAAGAGGGCGTAGTAACTGGCTTCAATAAGGTATCAGATAAGTTCGTTGACAAGTTCCTTACAAAAGATGGTGAGACAGTTGAAGATGCAAAAGCTAGATTAAAGGATGAGCAGAGCGCAAGAGAAGAAAAGAGTCGTCAGGATATGGAAGCTAGAAAGGCAGCCAATGAAGATATTGTAAAGAAAAACCTTGAAGCAAGCCTTAATGTAGGAAAGAAGTAGATTAATATGGGTATAATAAAGATATGTATTTCTAAAAATTCTGTGAATTATAATATTATGTTTGCTATTTGATGGAAATAGATGGTAATATGTCTATTGTGACATTTATTGTGACTTTCATAATTAGTTACAGGATTTCTGTTAGTTAAGGAGATTAAACATGACAAAAAGGTGCGTAATAATAACAGATAGCCATGGTGGAATCGATAAAGAGGAAGCGGATAAAGTAGGTGTAAAGGTTCTTCCTATGCCATTTTACTTTGGAGATGAGTGTTACTATGAAGGTGTATCTATCACAAGAGAAGAGTTTTTCAGAAGATTAAACGCAGGAGAGAGAGTTTCTACATCTCAGCCATCTCCTGATGAGGTTATGAATATATGGAGAGAAGCACTTTTAGAGGCAGATGAAGTCCTTCATATGCCTTTAAGTAGTGGACTTAGTGGTTCCTGTAATACAGCTAGGATGCTGGCAGAAGAAAAAGAGTTTGCTGGAAAGGTTTTTGTTGTAGATAATGGTAGAATTGCTACACCTATGCACCGTTCAATACTTGATGCTCTTGAACTTATAGAGGAGGGCTACAACGCATCACAGATTAAGGAAATTCTTGAAGGCTCAAAGGACAAGATGAATATATATATTGCGGTGGAGACCTTAGAACATCTAAAAAATGGTGGACGAGTTACACCAGCGACCGCAGCTATTGGCGAATTACTTAATATAAAACCAATTCTCAATCTAAATCTTGGCGCACTGGATTCATACAAGAAGTGCCGCGGTATGAAGAAAGCCAGAAAAGAAATGCTTGAGGCTATGAAAGAGGAGATATTTGTTAACAATAAATCTGCTTATGAAGAGGGGGCGCTTTATCTTATGGCTGCCTCAAGTGCAGACGAGGAGACTACTAAGGGCTGGATTGAGGAGATTCATGAATGTTTCCCTGACTTAGAGATTTTGTGTGATAACCTATCTCTTGGAATTGCCTGCCATACAGGTGAGGGAGCTCTTGGAATAGCATATTCCTGCAAGCCAGATAGAGATGTTATAAAGAAATAAAAAAATTTAGCCACAGCTACTTGACAATACAAAGTAGCTGTGGTATTTATTTTATATAGCTACTTGATAATACAAAGTAGTGAGAAAATATTTTCAAGATTTATATGCATATTTTTATTATTTTATTAGGAGGTATTATGGACGATACACAATTGATGAAGGGAATACTGGAGGGTTGTGTGTTATCTGTTATTTCAAGAGGTGAAACCTACGGTTATGAAATTTTGACTCAGATGGAACAGGTTGGATTTGCAGACCTGGGAGAGGGAACCTTGTATCCGGTTCTTACGAGACTGGATAAGAATGGTTATATTTCCTGTAGAAAAGCTAAGTCACCCCTTGGGCCAATCAGAAAGTATTATACTATAACTGATACTGGCAAGGAAAGACTGGAAGGTTTCAAGGAAAATTATAAGAAGATAACAGATAGTACCAATAAAGTTTTATTTGGAGAGGAGTAAATTATGTTAAACACATTTGCTATGGCAAACCTTTTAAAAGGTGAATATAAGGAAGCGTTTACAAAGATTGACCTTTATGGTGGTATGGGCAATATTGAAAACAGCATATATGAGGATAGAATGGCAAATCTTTACGATATTTTTATGGAGGCTCAAGAGGAAGGAAAGCCTGTAGAAAAGATAATTGGTAAGGATATAGAGGCATTCTGTAAGGAGTATTTCAAGGTAGAGGAAGAGGGACATAAGGTAAGAGATTTCTTAAGAAGAGTTGGATACATTATGACGGTTATATTTATATACAGTATAATCGACTATGTACTTCTTACAGATGAAAAGAGGCCATTTATGGAAAGAACTGTTGACCTTTTCCCTGTAGTTCTGGGCCTTGTGGTTGGTTTAGTACTTATTGTGGTAGGTCATCTTGTGAATAAGTTTCTTACCTTTAAGAAGAAAAAGTTACATCCAACCTTGTATTACATTGTAGTACTTATACTTTTTATAGCAGGAATAATCGGTGGTGTCAGCGCTTTTAGTGACAAGATAGATATATTGGTACCATTGTACATTGTGCTCATTGTGTCAGGTGTAATCTCAATTGCATATATTCTTATCAATATAATTGCAAAGCTTAAGAAAAGTGACACCTCAAAGAAGCTTGATAAAGAGGAAAAGAAGATTAAGAAGGAATTTGAGGAAGATGTGGAATTTAGAGGTGGACTTAAGGATGTAGCTTCTGGTATGGCTTTTAGATATAAGCGTCGTAAGAAAAAAGCAGAGAAGAAGGGCCTTGAATTTACTCAGGCTGATTATGCAAAGATTGTTCAAAAGGAGATTGATTCCGAAAAAAGCTATAATATATTTATGGGAGTTTTATTTGGTATATTTGTTATAGTGCCTGTGGTTCATGAATTCATTACCGAAAACTTTGTAAATGGAGCTATTCTTGGTGTTATTCTTGCAACAATTGAGATTCTAATATATAGAAGCTTTGTAAAGTTTAATAAGGTTCAAAATGAATCTTATAGAGTAATTCTTGCTGAGTGTGAGGAAAAGGAAATAGATGTGGTAGAGTATTTAAAACAGTTTGATTAAAAACATAATATATTCACAAAATAACACCTAGTGTAAAGTAAAAAAATATGATAGAATTTACACTAGAGAGTGCAAAGGATAATTGCGCATTATAAGGAGGATATGTTATGGGATTTTTAACAGGAAAAACAGTTATAATCACTGGTGCAGGTCGTGCAGTTTTAAGTGATGGAAGATGTGGTTCAATTGGTTACGGTATTGCTACAGCATATGCTAAAGAGGGTGCGAATATAGTAATTACCGGACGTAATGTAAAGAAACTTGAGGATGCTAAGGAAGAGCTTGAAAGATTATATGGTATCAAGGTGCTTATCGTTCAGGCAGATGTTAACGAGAACTCTGACAACGAGGCTGTTGTAGGTGAGGTAGTTAAGCAGACTATGGATGCTTTTGGAAGAATTGACGTGCTTATCAACAACGCACAGGCTTCAGCATCAGGTGTTACTTTAGCTGACCACACTACTGAGCAGTTTAACCTTGCTATGTATTCAGGACTTTATGCAGCATTCTACTATATGAAGGCTTGCTATCCATATTTGAAGGAAACTCAGGGAAGCGTAATTAACTTTGCATCAGGTGCGGGTCTTTTCGGTAACTTTGGACAGTGTGCTTACGCTGCTGCAAAGGAAGGTATCAGAGGTCTTTCTCGTGTTGCTGCTACAGAGTGGGCAAGAGATAACATCAATGTCAACGTAGTATGTCCTCTTGCATGGACATCACAGCTTGAGCAGTTTAAAAACGCATATCCAGAAGCATTTGATAAGAATGTTCACACACCACCAGTTGGCCATTTTGGTGATTCAGAATTAGAAATTGGTCGTG
>JAGBBM010000018.1 GCA_017938485.1 Lachnospiraceae bacterium | reverse complement strand
GCTTATCTTGGACGAACCTATAAATGGTCTGGATCCACAGGGTATTGCGGAGGTTAGAGATATACTTCTTAGACTTCGAGATGAGCAAAATATGACAATTATGATATCCAGTCATATTTTAGAGGAGTTATATAAGATAGCGGACACCTTCGGTATAATCAATAAAGGTACTCTTATTCAGGAGCTTAGCAAGGAAGAGCTTTCTGAAAAATGTAGTGACTATATAGAACTTAGATGTGACGATGTATCAAAGGCCTGCCCTATTATAGAAGGACTGGGAATTATCGATTACAAGGTGGTTGGAAACGATACCATCTACATCTATGATGAAGTAGAAAGTCTTGGAGCTTTAAATAAGGCTCTTGCTAATGGAGATGTTATGGTTAGCCTTTTAAATATAGTGCAGGAGAAATTGGAGAACTATTTCTTAGAGTTAGTTGGAGGTGAGGAGAATGCTTAATCTTATTAGAATGAATGGTTATAGAATTACACATATGGCATGCATGTATGTTCTCGCAGTTATTATTTGTTTTTTTGCAATCTTCTCTATATCAACAATAAGTATGACTGCTGAAGAGGTAGAAAGTGGTGAATATGAACACTATGAAACTCCGGCAGAGGCTATTGAGGCCGGCTGGGAAGAGGCTGAGGCAGAAGATTTAGGCATTACTACAGAGGAAGACGGAGAAATAAATATAAGTTTGGGTCTTGTTTCAGAACAACCTATAAGAGCAGATGGAACGGTAAGCTCTTATCTTGCTTATTTTTATGAAGATGCAACTAGTGGTATTTTGTTAGTGTTTATGACTATTGCAGTAGTGCTTTTCTTTAACAGAGAACAAAGCAGTGGCTTCATAAAAAATATAGCTACCAAGTCATCTTCCAGAGTAAATATATACCTTTCTAAGTTTATTGTTATGATTGGATATATGATGGTTGCCTTCTTAATATTAGCTGTAGCGGAGTATATCGGTTTAATGATTCATTATGATGGAGAACTGATTTTTGGAAAAGATATATTGGGAGATTTTATACCTAAGATGAGTATAGTATTTCTTCTTCATATTGCTTTTATTAGTGGCGTAGCAATGATTACAACTATTACCAAGAGTAATACCTTCGGTATAACTATAGGTATGCTTGCAAACACAGGATTTTCTGCATTTTTTACGTTGGTACTTGAAGCTTTAACTGGTATTGATATCAATAAATTTTTGGTTAATTACAATATTGGAAGACTTAATCTAAACTCTGATGGGGACGTGGTTACAAATGCACTTTTAGTTGGAATTATTACCATAATTGTTTATAATGTAATTGGTTGTGCGTGGTTTTCGAAAAAGGACATTGCGTAGTGCCGGAAATAAACAGGCATTGGAGAATTAAATGAAAATAGCAGTTATAATAGTGTTAAGCATTGCACTTATTATTGTTACAATCAAATATATTTTATACAGGCGACAGATTGTTTCCATCTGTCGCCAGCTTCAGTTTCTCGAAAATGATATGACAAACCACAAGGTTAGAACTGACCTGAAAAGTAAGGAGATTTTACAGCTGGCGGAGCTCATAAATGATATGTGTGAGAACCATAATAAGAAGGAAGTTATCCTGCTTAATAAGGATAAAAGGTTAAAGGAGACACTGACCTCTGTATCCCATGATATAAGAACACCTCTTACATCTTTAAAGGGGTATTTTGAGCTTCTCATGTCGGAGGAAGACATGGATAAAAAGCTTCAGTATGCTGGGGTTATGAGTGAGAGAATGGATAATTTATCTGACCTTTTAGATGAGCTTTTTACCTACACTAAGCTTCAGAATCAGGATTATCAGATGGAGATGAGTGAACAGGATATGACCAAACTCACCCTGGAAACCATATTCTCTTTCTATGAGATATTTAAGGAAAAGGGATATGAGCCTTCTCTTGATATAGATGAGAAATCCTATATAGTTATGTGCAATGATGTGGCGGTGAAAAGAGTTATATCCAACGTAATTAAAAATGCTTTGGTTCATGGTATGGGGGATATAAAGCTTTCGTATAAGATGGAAGAAAGGAATAATGATAGAAAAGTTATCAAATTCACCTGTGAAAATACCATACCTCACCCTGAAAATATGGATATCACTCAGGTCTTTGACCGTTTTTACAAGGCTGATAGGGCTAGAAAAGAAAAGTCCACTGGCCTTGGTCTTGCCAT
>JAGBBM010000017.1 GCA_017938485.1 Lachnospiraceae bacterium | reverse complement strand
GATTTGAAGAGGGCAAGAAGCAGCAGACTCTTCTTGGTGTTACCGGTTCTGGTAAGACCTTTACCATGGCTAATGTTATAGCAAAGATTAATAAGCCAACTATTATCATATCTCACAACAAGACCTTGGCGGCACAGCTATACAGTGAGTTTAAGTCATTTTTTCCTCACAATGCAGTGGAGTATTTTGTGAGTTATTATGATTATTATCAGCCTGAGGCATATGTGCCATCTACAGATACTTATATAGCCAAGGATTCCTCTGTGAATGACGAGATAGATAAGATGAGACACAGTGCTACAGCAGCCCTTATTGAGCGCAAGGATGTTATAGTGGTTTCATCGGTTTCCTGTATATATGGTATAGGTGATCCTGAGGATTACCGCTCCATGATGATGTCCCTTCGTCCAGGTATGCAGAAGGATAGGGATGAGGTTATAAGACAGTTGGTAGATATACAGTACACTAGAAATGAGATGGACTTTTCCAGAGGTACATTTAGGGTTAAGGGAGATGTTATAGATATACTTCCTGTATCAACCTTTGAGGATGGTCTTCGTATAGAGTTTTTTGGAGATGAGATAGATAGAATAGTGGAGTTCGACCCACTTACAGGAGAGATTAAGAGAAGTCTTAACTTTGCCTGTATATTCCCAGCATCTCATTACGTGGTTGCCAGCGATAAGTTGGAGGCAGCCATAGAGGAGATTAAGCTGGAGCTTGCTGAGCGTGTTAAGTATTTTAAGGAGAACGATAAGCTTCTTGAGGCACAGCGAATTGCAGAGAGAACTGAGTTTGATATGGAGATGCTTAAGGAGACTGGCTTTTGCTCTGGTATAGAGAATTATTCAAGAGTTCTTGCAGGACTTGAACCGGGAGCAACACCTAACACCCTGCTTAAGTTCTTTAATGATGATTATCTGATTATTATAGATGAGTCCCACATTACCCTGCCACAGATTAGGGGTATGTATGCGGGAGATAGAGCCAGAAAGCAGACCCTTGTGGATTATGGATTTAGACTTCCTTCTGCTCTGGACAACAGACCACTCAACTTCGATGAGTTCTGTGAGAGAGTGGATAAGATACTATATGTGTCTGCCACCCCTTCTGATTATGAGAAGGAGAATGAAGAGAACCGAGTAGAGCAGATTATAAGACCTACAGGACTTTTGGACCCACAGGTTGAGGTTAGACCGGTGGCGGGTCAGGTGGATGATTTGGTGGCGGAGGTCAACAAGGAAACTGCTCTTGGACACAAGGTACTTGTTACCACTCTTACCAAGCGTATGGCAGAGGATTTGACTGACTATATGAAGCAGCTAGATATTAAGGTGAAGTATTTGCACTCTGATATTGATACCTTGGAACGTATCGAGATAGTTAGAGACCTTCGTATGGGTGTATTTGATGTACTGGTGGGTATCAATCTTCTTCGAGAGGGATTAGATATACCGGAGATTACATTGGTTGCTATCTTGGATGCAGATAAGGAAGGCTTCCTTCGTTCTGAGACATCACTGGTTCAGACTATCGGTAGAGCTGCCCGTAATGTAGAGGGTAGAGTTATTATGTACGCGGACACTATCACCCAGTCTATGGATAAGGCTATATCTGAGACCAAACGCCGTAGGAAGATTCAGGATGAGTATAACAAGGCTCACGGTATCACACCAGAGAGTGTAAAGAAGGAGGTAAGAGACCTTATAACTCTTACCGCTGATACAGGCGATGAGGTGGCTAAGAGCATGAAGCACACTAAGGATCCCGAGTCTATGACTAAGAAGGAGCTTAAGGAAGAGATTGCCCGTCTCACCAAGAGGATGAACAAGGCAGCTTCTGAGCTTAACTTCGAGGAGGCAGCAACCCTTCGTGATGAATTAAAAGAATTAAAAATATTTTTACGTGATTACGATGAGTAAAATGAAGTATACTAAACTTATATTGGTATAAGCTACATTTAAGGAGGTATTTATTATGATGACAAGAGACGATTTAATTACAGAGATTTCTATGAGATGTGATGTTCCTATGGAGGATGTGGAAGAAGTTTTAGATGAGGAAGACATCATTCTTGAGGAAGAACTTAGAGCCTGCAAGAAGAGAAGATGCATCATTATGACAGTTATGATGGTTATATTCCTTGCCGGAGCTGCATTTGCAGTTTATATGTTGGACAAGAAAGAAAAAATAGATGTAGAAGCAACAGTAAAAAGATATATGGACAAGATTAAAAGACAGAAAGAAGATTAATTTAACAGACCTAACGGAGAAATACAATGAGTGAGCATAAGTATATTACAATTCAGGGTGCCAAGGAGCACAACTTAAAGAATATAGACATAAAGATTCCAAGGGATAAGTTTGTAGTGCTTACAGGACTTTCTGGTTCTGGTAAGTCATCACTTGCCTTTGATACCATATATGCAGAGGGACAGAGAAAGTATATGGAGTCACTTTCTTCCTATGCAAGACAGTTCCTTGGTCTGGCAGATAAGCCGGATGTAGATAAGATAGAAGGTCTTTCTCCATCTATATCCATAGACCAGAAGTCTACCAACCGTAACCCTCGTTCCACAGTTGGAACAGTTACGGAGATATATGATTATCTGAGACTTCTTTATGCCAGAATTGGTATACCTCATTGCCCTAAGTGTGGCAAGGAGATTGCTCGTCAGACTGTAGACCAGATGGTGGATGATATTATGGAGCTACCACAGGGAACTAAGTTCCAGCTCCTTGCTCCAGTGATTCGAGGTCGTAAGGGTGAACATACTAAGCTTCTTGCTCAGGCAAGACGTAGCGGATATGTAAGAGCCATTATAGATGGAAGCATGTATGACCTTAGTGAGGAGATACAGCTTGACAAGAACAAGAAACACAACATAGATATAGTGGTGGATAGACTCGCCATAAAGGAAGGTATAGAGCGACGTTTGGCGGAGTCCATAGAGACCGTGCTTAAGCTTGCAGAGGGACTTCTTAAGGTGGATGTTATCGGTGGAGAGACTATCAATTTTTCCGACAGCTTTTCCTGTGCTGACTGTGGTGTGAGCATAGATGAGATTGAGCCAAGAAGCTTTTCTTTTAACAATCCTTTCGGTGCCTGCCCTTGCTGTACAGGACTTGGATTTAAGAGTGAGTTTGATTTAGACCTTATGATTCCGGACACTAGCCTTTCTTTAAATGAGGGAGCTATAGCTGTTATTGGCTGGCAGTCCAGCGGTGACAAGAAGAGCTATACCCATGCCTGTCTTGAAGCCTTGTCTAGAGATTATAAGTTTTCACTGGACACACCGTTTAAGGAATTGTCAAAGGAGGCCAGGGACGTGGTTCTTAATGGAACTGGTGGCAAGAAGATATATGTATCCTATAACGGTAGCAGAGGCCCAGCAGAATATCTGGTGAATTACGAAGGCCTTATACGAAATGTTCAGAGAAGATACAGAGAAACTTCTGCAGAGGTTATCAAGCAGGAGTATGAGGAATTTATGACTACAGTTCCTTGTGAGGAGTGTAAGGGAAAGAGACTTAAACCAGAGTCCCTTGCTGTAACTGTAGGAGATAAGAATATAGCTGAAGTGACAGAGATGTCCATAGTAAAGCTTGCCAAGTTCCTTGAGGAACTTGAACTTAATGAGAGACAGCAGATTATCGGTGCTCAGGTTCTTAAAGAGGTTAAGTCCAGAGTAGGCTTCCTTATCAATGTAGGACTTGATTATCTGAATCTTTCTCGTGCTACAGGAACTCTTTCCGGTGGAGAGGCTCAACGTATCCGACTTGCTACCCAGATAGGTTCAGGACTTGTGGGTGTAGCCTATATACTGGATGAGCCTAGTATTGGACTTCACCAAAGGGATAACAACAAGCTTATTGCTGCCCTGGAGAATCTCAGAGATTTGGGCAATACCCTTATAGTGGTTGAACATGATGAGGATACTATGATGGCTGCAGACCACATAGTTGATATAGGACCAGGTGCCGGTTGCAACGGTGGTCATATAGTGGCAGAAGGTACAGCCAAGGATATTATGGCCTGCCCTGAGTCAATTACAGGAGCTTATCTAAGCGGTAAGCTTAAGATTCCTGTGCCAGAGAATCGTAAGGTACCAACAGGATTTATAGAGGTTAAGGGAGCTCGTCAGAACAACCTTAAGAATATAGACGTTCAGTTTCCTCTTGGAGTAATCACCTGTGTCACAGGAGTGTCCGGCTCAGGTAAGAGCTCTCTTGTCAATGAGATACTCTACAAGAGACTTGCCAAGGAGCTTAACCGAGCTAAGCTTAAGCCTGGAGCTCACGACGATATAACAGGACTTGAACAGCTTGATAAGATTATCAACATAGACCAGTCCCCAATAGGACGTTCTCCTAGGTCTAATCCAGCCACTTATACAGGTGTGTTTGACCTAATAAGAGACCTTTTTGCAAGCTCCAAGGACGCCAAGGCTATGGGCTACAACAAGGGAAGATTCTCCTTCAATGTATCTGGAGGAAGATGTGAGGCATGTAAGGGCGACGGTATCATTAAGATAGAGATGCATTTCTTGGCGGATGTATATGTGCCTTGTGAGGTGTGTCGTGGCAAGAGATATAATAGAGAGACGCTTGAAGTTAAGTACAAGGGTAAGAGCATATATGATGTGCTTGATATGACAGTGGATGAGGCCTGCGAGTTCTTCGAGAATGTGCCTAATGTACTTAGAAAGATTAGTACCCTTCGAGATGTTGGACTTGGTTACATTAAGCTTGGGCAGCCATCTACAACCCTATCCGGTGGCGAGGCACAGCGTATTAAGTTTGCCACAGAGCTCAGCAGAAGAAGTACCGGTAAGACTATATACGTCCTTGACGAGCCTACCACAGGACTTCACTTTGCAGATGTTCACAAGCT
>JAGBBM010000119.1 GCA_017938485.1 Lachnospiraceae bacterium | reverse complement strand
GGCACGGGATGAATTCCCCGAGTTCCAACTGTTTGAGTAATGAGCAAAATAATAGAGCACGGAATTTAGTAAGTTTACTTATCTATAATTCTGTGCTCTATTATTTTGGTGATTACGAGTTTTGGAAGCTCGGGGAAAAATCAAACATCCCGTGCTTACTTTATGTGATATTTCAAAAATTTCTTAACAGCAAAATAAATATCCTGCAGATAATTATATTCCTAGCCCGTACATTCAGACAAATACCTTAGGGGTGCTGTAACATTTTACCCTACAGTAATGATACTATAACAAAATTTCTTAAAGGATAAAATAATACCTGCTTATCCATCCGCCTTAGGGGTGTTGGGTGTACCGAACATAAGGGGGGATTTTGCTTAGTTTTGTCGCTTCTCGATAGGGGTATATTCCTTGTGGGTTCCTACAAACTTGTAAGCTGGACGAATAATCTTTCCGTTGTTTACAAGCTCTTCAATACGGTGAGCTGACCAACCAGATATTCTTGAAATCGCAAATATAGGAGTGAATATCTCGATAGGAAGCTTGAGCATAGTGTACACAAAGCCACTGTAGAAGTCCACATTGGCACTAACTGCTTTGAAGGTTCTTCTCTGAATACCGATAAGCTCTGAAGCGATTCTTTCCACTCTGTCATAGAGAGCAAATTCCTCTTCAAGGCCTTTCTCTTCTGAGAGCATCCTTGCATACTTCTTAAGAATAACTGCTCTAGGGTCAGATTCACTATAAACCGCATGACCCATACCATATATAAGACCAGACTTATCGAAAGCCTGCTTGTCAAGGAGTGCCTGAAGATACTCACTTATCTCATCTTCGTTTTCCCAATCTTTTACATTTTCCTTTAAGTCGTTAAACATCTGCTGAACCTTAAGGTTTGCACCACCATGTCTTGGACCTTTAAGAGAACCTAGGGATGCAGCAACGGCAGAATATGTATCTGTTCCTGTCGATGAAAGTACATGGGTTGTAAATGTTGAGTTATTACCACCACCATGCTCTGCATGGATTACCAAACATACATCCAGAACCTTTGCTTCAAGGTCTGTATACTTTCCATCAGTTCTAAGAAGTCTTAAGATATTCTCCGCAGTAGAAAGCCCCTTCTTAGGTCTATGAATAACTAAACTCTTATCTTGATAATAGTGTCTGTATGCCTGATAGCCATATGATGCCATAACAGGGAACTGTGCAATAAGTCTAAGACACTGAGTAAGTACATTCTTAATACTTATATCATTTGGATCAGGGTCGTAAGAATAAAGTGTAAGTACACACTTTTGAAGTACATTCATCATATCCTTACTTGGTGCCTTCATAATTACATCTCGGTTAAATGAACCTGGAAGCTCTCTAAGTTCCTCAAGAGTTGCAACAAAGTCCTCAAGCTGTTTTTCTGTAGGCAACTTTCCAAATAGAAGAAGGAAGGTAGTCTCTTCAAATCCGTACTTATTGTTACGGAATCCATTTACCAATTCCTGAACCTCATAGCCTTGGAAGTAAAGTTCACCAGGTATAGGAAGTCTTACTCCATCCTGTACTTTAAATCCCATTACATCTGAAACCTCGGTAAGTCCGGTTAAAACACCTCGACCATTTGAATCTCTAAGACCTCTTTTTACGTCATACTCCTCGTATAAATTCTGGTCTATTTTTCCTGAATCATTACAAAATCCAACGTATTCATCTAATATGTTATCTAAATTAAATTCTGCCACGTTTTCATCTCCTTTTTTCACGAATACGGTTTATCAATCTATGAACTGTGGTATAAATTCATAGTAATAATAATCTAAAATCTCTTCCTCTGCCAGAGAACTTGCATATATATATACAAATTGTTGCTCATTATTTACTTCATAGTTCAAGCTATATCCATCGTCCTCGAAATAATACATATCACCAAGGTCGCCGTAGGTATTGGCAAAATCTATTCCTGTATCAGACTCGAAATATATGTCGCCTGGGAAAACAACTTCCACATCACAGAAGTAATCTGAGGTTCTAATTCCGACCACCATAGCATTTATCGGATACATAGCATTCATAGTATAATTGTGAAGACAGACATCTATCTCACTGTCACCCTTGTATATTGTAAAATCTCTGTTATCCATTCCCGGTATAATATCATCATCTGCCGGATTAATGGTCCATCCATTATCAAGAAATACCGATAGTGGAACCGGAAGCTGATAATTAACTCCATCTACTGAAACGATGCTGTCAAACCTATCCTGGCTAGGGCCACTTGGTGCCACATAATTACTGTTAAAATCTGGTGCGTTAGTTGGAACAAGGCTCATGTCGTAGGTAACCCAATCCGGAGTTTGACTATAATATAACAATATGGAACCCAGCGCATTTGAGCTATTATCCACCAGAAGTTCCGCAATCAAAGTATATGTGCTATTGACATATTCCATCTGGGTAACTTCATCTTCAAATATGGTTAAGGATGCCTCTCCATAGGTAGCCACAATATCTTCCGCGGAGGATTGATACATAACCACACCACCTGGCAGCATCACCTCATGTTGACCTACAGGAACACTATCTACATCCATATAGATTCCAATTACATATCCTGTTTCTCTAGGTGCCTCAAGAACATCGTAATTCATCACAACCAGCCTGCATTGCATACCATTACGCTCAACGATTACCTTAATGGTGTTTATGCCTGGCATAGTTTCTTCCCCCGAAACCACTGTCCATCCAGTCGCCATAAAGTCCTCATAGGCCATAGGGAATTGATATAAATCCCCATCAATATATATCTGCATATCCTTCCAATCATCCGACATACCCTCTGGAAGTACTGTCTCTGTTGATGGCGCTGTGGTATCTGTTGGTTGTTCCGTAGATATCTCCGTAGTTACTTGCTCTGTAGTATCACTTGGTTCTTCCGAGGTTATCTCAGTTTGTTCCGTAGTATCTTTAGAAGTCTCTTTCTTCTTTCCATCCTTGGTAATAGCAAGTACCACCAGCACTATCAATGCAACCACCGCCAAGGCTATACCTATTATAGGCAAAATATTCTTCTTGGAAGTTTTTTCACTAGAATCAGTATATGAAACATTAGGCGCACTTACCTGTAAGTTTGATGTCTTCTCATCCCCCGTACTACTAGTTCCATATTTGTTCTCATAATTTGCTTTTACTATAATATGTCCACAGAATTTGCAGGCAGAATCAGTAATGGATATTATCTGTCTGCAATTAGGGCAATATTGGTACTGGTTCTGCATCGCAAATTCCTTTCTTAATCTAATATAATCTACTATTCAAAGTAATCCGAATATACGCTATAACTGTAAGAATACGAATCTATAACACCAGACTCTGTATCCTCATAAGCATATATAGATATATATCCTTGCTCATCACTAACCCAGACACTATAACAAATAGTATAACCCCAATCATCTACTGTATAGTCATCTCCTAAGCTTGTATAAGCAGCATCCATATCGGCACCTGTCATTCCAAGCATCATTCCACCTGGGAATATAACATCATAAGCACAATATCCTTCCTCTACTTCAATGGATGTAATATATCCGTGCATTGGAAGAATAGCATTTGGAGTGAAATTCTCAATCTCAACAGATATCTTGTTACCCTCTTTTTCCATATATGTGGAATCGTAAGAAAATCCCTCAATATACTGTTCTGTAGCTGTGTCAAGAACCCAGCCGTCTTCCATAAGAACAGATACAGGCACAGGTAACTTATAATTAACTGAATCTATAGTTATAATATTGTCTAAATTATTTGTACTTGGACCAGTTGGTGCAACATACTGAGAATTAATCTCTGGTGCATCCGTACCGATATCTGATGGAGATATATCTATACCTTCTGGCATAGCTGTATTGGCAATATTGATACAGCTTAATGTTCCTGTAGCAGTATCAACCTCTAAATCCATACCATCTTCCCATTCGTCACCAGCATAGTCAAGAGCTGTATATCCATACTCTTCACTCTCATATATATTCTCAGGAGCACCGAAAGTAAGCTTGATATCTTCCAATGTGGACACATACATTTGAATGCCACCTGCAAGAATTATCTCCGCATCGTCAGGTACATTCTCTGAATCAATATTTAGACCAACTATGTAGCACTCTTCAATAGGCGCCTCATTAAGTTTGTAATTGTAGAAAAGAGCATAAACTTTTATGCCATCCTTTTCAAAATAAGCATAGTCTGAACCATTTCCTGCTATATGAGTAGTTAAATCCTTTGTCTTCCAGCCCTGTGCTTCCCACTCAGTATATGGAATTGGAAGTGCATATATTGTTCCATCTATGCTAACATGATAGTCTCTCCAATTATCAGAAATCTCTGTAGGCCACTCGTAGCTAGCAGAAGGAGTATCTGGCTCTACTGGTTCATCTGGCTCAGCTCCTCCTGGACCATCTGGTATATCCGGTTCCTCAGTTCCGCCTGGATTATCAGGAGCCTCAGTAGTTGTTCCGTCTTTATCCTTCTTATCATCCTTATCCTTACCGCCAAGCACAATCACAAGAACTATGGCAATAATTGCAACAGCAGCTATAATTCCACCTATAATAAGACCTGTCTTATTACGACTCTTTGCCTCCGCAGGAACATTTGCCGCCATAACAGGTTGCATACTAAGATGCATAGACTGCTGTGACATAGATGTTGGGCTTACATATGAAGGTGATGATGGCATAGGTGTAGGTGCTACAATTGAATTGATAGGTGTAGTTCCAAATAAATCATTTAACATCTGACCTAAATTCTGATATCTATCACTAACCTTAACCGCAAGACCTTTATTAAGCACTGCTTCTGTTCTAGGTGATACAGGAACACCCCATGCAGAAGGTGCAACATATTCGTCATTTTCCATACGCTCGATACTGTTTGGAGGGAGCTGACCTGTGAGCATCTTGTACATAGTAGCACAAAGGCTATATATATCTGTCCAAGGTCCCTGGTTACCTTTTGCATAATACTGTTCAGAAGGAGCATAACCATGCTTAAGTATAACTGTAAATGTCTTATCTGACTCATTAGAAGAGCCTCTTGCAGAACCGAAGTCTATAAGCTTGATACGATTTTCTCTATCTACCATAATGTTATCAGGGCTGATATCTCTATGTACAACACCTGCATTATGAACCTGATACAATGACTCAAGAACTGGCTTCATAAGAGCAAGAACTGTGCTTTCATCAAGTTTTCCACCAGAATTGTTGAGGAATTCTTTGAGGTTTATACCGTTGATATACTCCATAACAATATATCCTGTACCATTCTCATAAAAGAAATCCTTAACAGATACAATACCCTGAAGCTGATAGAATCTAGAAAGACTCTGAGCCTCCTCCACATATCTCTTAAGTCCCTTATCATATATATCCTTCTTGCTATCATTAGGGATAACCTGTGTATCTGCTGCTGATACACTAGTATCACGACTTGCAATGCTATCTGGATAATACTCCTTGATAGCTATATACGTCTGTAAGTTCAAATCCCAACCAATATATGTAATACCAAATCCACCAACACCAATTACTCTTCCTATCATGTACTTATTCTGAAGTACAGTAAACGGTCTAAGACAATTTTTCCTTTCATTGTACTGGCTGATTTCAAATCCACAATGTGGGCATACATCTTCGCCATTTGATAATCCTTGCATACAATTCGGACATCTGTCGTATCTGCTTTGCATTTTTTACTCCTCCCTCTACGATTTATCCATTAATAATAAAATACCTATTTGAAAACATAATCAGTTTATTATATCAAAAAAAAGCACCTAAAACAACATTTTTTCAAGGATTATTGTTGTTTTAAGTGTTTTTTATCATTTTTATATGTCTATAATATATTTTTCAAAAGCATTTACCACAATGGTGTCGTTGTAATTTGATAAGCGTTTAAAGTCTCTACCATAGTTTATATGAACATGGCCATGGGCAAAAAGCTTGGGTTTGTAGGTGTCTAATATATCAAGAAAAACTTTGAAACCTGTATGTGGTAAATCCTCGCTGTCATTAAACTTATACGCCGGTGCATGAGTAACCAAAATATCAATGCCACCCTTTTTCTTTATCTTGCGTCTAAGTTTTTTTGCACGTTTCTCCATCTCTTTTTCTGTGAACTGATTAGGTCCATAATTATAGCTCATACATCCACCAAGACCCATGATTCTATATCCCTCATACTCATACACATCATCATCTATGGATATGCAACCATCTGGCGGAGTATCCGCGTAACAATAATCGTGATTACCTTGAATATATAAAACAGGAACCTTTGCAAAGGTTGCAAGAAAAGAGAGATACTGAGGAGCCAAATCTCCACAAGATATAATCAAATCTATACCCTCTAGCTTTTCCTTTTCAAAATAATCCCAATAATATTTTGATTCTTCGTCTGCAATTAAAAGAATTCTCATATGGTAAAAATGCCTTTCTACTGTTCTTCGTCTTCAGTTACGCCCTTAAGCTCCACTATGGCTTTTGCCTCATCTTTTAGCTCTTCAATCTCAGGAATATCACCTTCTATATTGGCAACGAGCCAATTCATCTTCATAATTTCCTCCGGATTAAGTTTCTCCCCATCCTCATTTTTTATTGTGCCATCCTGTGCAAAAAGCAAATCCTTGAACGGAAAAAACTCGTTATTTTCCATAAGATTCTTGATTGTATTCACTAGCCTTTTTATACCCTCAGGAAGCTTTCTGGAGTAAATCAAATCCACCACTCCCGCAGAGAGTCCCCACCAGTAATTCAACGCCTTTGCCTCGTTATCTTCCTCTTCCTGCTTCAATGCTCCACTTACCACACTTTCAATAAGCTTTGCATAAAAAGGACCCCAAAGACATACTGGCATAGCTATATTTACAAGCTCATCATCCTTAATACTGTATAAGCCGAACTGCTTGCTGGCCTCATTTGGTTTTATCATAATCTGGTCAGATACATATTCCACACCATTTTCCTTAAAGTGGTTTATGGCCATATCTCTTGATACACCCTTAACTGTAGTCCACTCAAGATAAACCTTAGCTCTTGGATTAACCATCTGAGCACCGAGAGCAAATGCATTGATGTTGGCAATAGTTCCTATTATAGGATAATCCGCCAGATATCCAATCTTTCCATTTTCACTCATGGCACCAGCCATCATACCCGCTAAGAACTTAACCTCATAAAGTCTAGCATAATAGGTATTAATCAGTCTATGGGAAGTATTGAGAGAACAGTTAAATATCTCCACATCTGGATTTCCCGCTGCCACTTTAAGACTAGCACTAAGCTGTCTTGATGATGTGGTAAATATAATCTTCACACCCATAAGAACCAAGTCGTTCATAGCAGTTATAACATCTTCCTCTGAATTAAGATTGTGTACTTTGATTGTTTTTATCTTATCCTGACAGTGTTCTTCAAGATAAAGTCTTCCAAGCTCATGAGCATAAAGCCACTCTGACTCATCCGGATCCTTATCAAACACAAAAGCAACCTTAACCTTCTTTGACGAAGGGCTGAAGAAATAGTCCATAAGCTTTTTTCTTCCTGTCTTTGTAGGCTCCATGCGAAGCTCTATCTCACCGCCCTTTGACTTCATAAGGAATTCTTCCCAAAGGGGTTCCATCTTCTCCTTCATCTCATTGGCAGTAAGATTCTTTATTTCTTCATAACCATATATATCTATAAAAATGAGAAAGGCGTCTCCGCTGGTAAGTGGTAACTTTTTAGTCTGAGTTGACTTCATAGCTGTGAGGAAATTGTGGTGGGCAGAACCAAAATCCTTTATCTGGTCTCCAGTCCACTTCTCCTCTGGATTCTCGCAGGTAAGTTCAAGCAAGCGTTTAAAACATCCTTCCTGACTAAATGACAAATAATTAATCTCTGTGAGCTTATAAAAGTCCATAAACTCATAGTACATTCTAATCTCAGGATTGTTCTCGTCATACTTAGGCACTTTTCTCGTAACATTAGCAGGTACAGTTACCGCCTCAAAATACTTAAGCACCGATACCCTCTTATTACCCTCAACAACATAGAACTTATTCATATATTCATAAGCTTTTATAGGTTCTCTGATACCTTCCTCTATATGGCTATCACAAAGACTTGACCACTTTGAGCCAAACTCTGTTTTGTAATCAAAAAGAGGCATAAAGTTATTTGCAAATGCGTAAGTTCTTCCCACATTACTGGTACCAACAATCTGGTCAAGAGGTATCTGTACCAAGCCTAAGTTTACCTCGCTTTGTATATCTACTCCTTCAAGTATCTCATCAAGTACTGGGAGATATTCATTTTCTCCCTTAGACACAGCATTCTTAAAAGCTTTTAATCCAGCCTTCTGTGCCTTTTCATAATCGGCATATGCCATATTATCTCCTTCCCCCGTAGGTCGTCATAATGACAAATATATGTATATATTTTAAATATGTGATTATCTTATATCATCTCTTTCGGCTATATAATACCACAATGAATAAGATTTTCAAGAAAAAAATATTGAGCCTGCTCAGCACCCACCAAGCAGACCCGTCAATTTTATACTCCTTTTTCTGATTTTCTCTTAAGTTCATAAAACCTTATATCAATTTCCTGTTGCATCCTTTCAACAACTTCCCTATATTCTTCCTTAACAAGATGCTTGGTTCTTCCCATCATAGAAAGCCAGTCTACCACAGGAATTTTCTTTCCCATTTTCTCCGGGTCATAGGAAAGAATGGTCTCTCCCTGTTCAATCTCATATAGAGGAAAGTAACAGGAATTAACTGCAGCCTCTATAACCTTTCTTTCTGTAGCAGGCTTGTCGTTCCAGTTAAGAGGGCAGGCAGATATAGCCTTTACATAAGCGGTTCCTGTAGTCTTTGCGTAGTGAGCTGCCTTCGCAGCCTTCTTGATAAAATCCACAGGATTTGATTCCGCCACTGTAGCCACGTAAGGAATACCAGTAGCCGCCATAAGCTTTGGCATATCCTTGTGGAAGAAGATTTTTCCGTACTGATTTTTACCAACATGAGAGGTTGAGCTTCTTGCACCAAGGGGCGTGGAGTAGGAAAGCTGATATCCTGTATTCATATACCCCCCATTGTCGTACTCAAATATCAATAGCCTGTGACCTCTTAGTGCAGTGCCAAGGGCAGAGCCCATACCAATATCCATACCACCATCACCGCTAACCATAACAAAGACTATATCTCCTGGCGGTATCTCGCCTTTTTGTTGCTTTCTATAACAAACCTCTGCAATACCACTTAGAGTTGCTGCACCATTTTGGAAAAGGTTATGCACATAAGGCACCTTGAAGCTTGTCCTTGGATAAGCAGTGGTAACTATCATAGCACAGCCTGTCTGGAACAAAAATACCACTGGGTCTTCTATGCCCTTTAGAAGTAGATTTAGGTTTACAGGAATTCCACAGCCTGGACAGGCTCCATGTCCCGGTGCAATTCTTCCCGGCATAGCTGTGACCTGATTTAAGTTAGCACCAACAACTTTTCCTTCCTCATCTACCTTAGTGGCACCAATCTTAGTCTTTTCTCTGGTTACGGGGTCAAACAATGGTTCATCCTGCTTTTTTAAACTGCCCTTTGTCACTCCGTAATACTCAAAGTCAAAAGCCCCCTTATTCCTTGCAAGCTGTAGCATCTTTCCTACATCTTCCTTAAAGAAGTCCTTTCCACCGAGACCGTATACTAAGGATTTTACATTTACATTTTTACTATACCTTTGCAAGGTGGCACGCACCTCTAGAGATAGATTTCCTCCCCCGGCTCCGTAGCTATCCTGCCTGTCAGCAACCACTATATTTTTGGCGTTGCCTATAAGTTCAACCAGCTCTTTTGCGGGAAAAGGTCTTAGTACATTTACTGTTGCCACTCCTACCTTTTCACCTGATGCTCTTAGCTCATCTATGGCTTCTAGGGCAGTATCATAGGAAGAACCGAGAAGAACAAGAATATCCTCTGCCTCCTCGCATCCAAAGCCTTCCACCTTGCTGTATTTTCTTCCAGATATTTTTTCATATTCCTCAAAAATCTCTGGCAACACCTCATCTACCTGCTCCATAGCAAGATGGAGCTGATATCTGTTATTGATTAGGTCTGGCTCATTCATATAGGAACCCACCGTTATAGGGTGCTCCAAATCAAGAAAAGGATATTCCTCCACCTTTGGGCCTATATAAGCCCTTACCTCCTCGTCCCTATCAAATCTATAGCAACGACTTTTCTGATGACTGGTAAAAAATCCATCGTAAGCAACCACCACAGGAAGTCTCACTTTCTCCGCTAATTTAAGAGCAATAATATTAAAGTCATACACCTGTTGAACCGTTGTGGCAAAAAGTATCGGCCAACCCGAATTAAGGAGATACATAATGTCGCTGTGGTCTCCCTTTATAGATAAAGGACCTGATACAGTTCTACACACCACATTCATCACCATAGGAAATCTGGTTCCCGACTGAACCGGAAACTGTTCTATGGCATACAAAAGACCATTTGCACTGGTTGCATTGACAACTCTTCCCCCGGCAACTGCTGCGCCGTAGCATATACCTGCTGCACTATGCTCACCCTCAGCAGCTACCATTACCATATCTGTCTCCCCATTTGCTCTCATAACATCTAAGTTTTCTGCAATCTGGGTAGATGGAGTTATAGGGTAGTATCCCATCAAATCATACCCAATCTGCTTGATTGCTATAGCTGCCATCTCATTGCCTGATGCATATTCCATAACCTGATTATTCATTATACTTCTCCTCCTTCCATGCGTTTTTCTGTAAGATAGGACTCCGACGTAATGTAACCATCCGGACCGGACTCCTCATAGTAATCTGGGGTTCTAATTAATTCTTGATTAGGAAGGAAGAATTCCTTAACAGGATGCTCAGCTTCCACACCTCGTACTAATGCATTTACAGGGCACACATCCACACACCGAAGACAACCTTTACAGTGATAATAATCAAGCCCTTGGTTTACCATCATTTCCTTACCCTTATACTCGCCCTTAGCAAACTGGAAAACCATATCAGGACAGGCAGTATGACACAGTCCACAGTTTATACACCTATCCTTGATAAATAGTGGGATATATCCCTGTCTCGAAGGTGATAAATCTGCTATTACAGTACTTCCAAATCTGGGATTAATGCCACCTATAGGCGCGTTGTCGTAGCCCCATTGAGGATTACCGTTTTTTCTGTTCTCTTTATGATTTTTGGGGTCTTGTGTATTGCCGCTTTTTTCAATATTATTGCCATCTTCCTCTGTACAACTTAATACTTCAAGCTCTGTAAATCCTCTCCTTATACCTTCAATATTATTTTTTAGTGCCTCAGGGTACTTCTTTCCAAGAGTATCCTCACATATTTTCTCCCCCTCACTTACATCCTCTAGTCCCATAATCTTTAGAGCTGCACCAAGCATAACTACATTGATTCTAGAGTGAGTTTCCATAGCGATTTTTTGAGCCTTGATGGTGTAAACCGCTTCTAGGTTATGCTCCCTAATTATTGCTGAAAGCTTTTTTGACATTTCCTCATCCTGCCCATCCTCTACAGCTACAATTACGGTGGTATCCTTGTTACATCCTTTCCACACAGTCTCATCCTTTAAAAGTGCTTGATGAAAAATCACAAGCAAGTCCGGTTCAACCACTGGATAATGCACCCTTATTTCCTTTTCGCTCTTACAATACCTTATAAATCCCTTAACAGGAGTACCTGTTTTCTCTGAGCCATAGCTAGAAAAGCTGGTGCTGTTTAGGTCTAAGAATTTAAGTCCCAGCTCTCCAAGCATTTTTCCACAAAGATTTGCCCCCAGACCACCTATGCTTTCCAGTCGAATTTCATAGTAGTCTTTTCCTAATTCAAGCTTTTCAAACAAGCTTCTCTTCTTATCTGTCACCACTATTCCTCTACCTCGCTAAACTGTTCTTTTCCCACAAAGCAAAGGGGACATACAAAATCCTCTGGCAAATCCTCAAACTTTGTACCCGGCGCAATACCCATGTCCGGCGCTCCCGCTTCCTCATCATAAATCCATCCACATACATCACATACATATTTCATAATTACATCTCCTACTTTTTTTATTTTCTATAGTTTCTGTAAAAAAAATTCATATTATGTATGATTTGAACACAAAAAAGGTTTAAACCACTATGTGGTCTAAACCTCTTCTTTATATCTTTTGACATATATACAAAAAACTATTTCATATCTCACACTGTAATCTCGATTTGATTTCCTTCAATCCCTACAATGCAACTTTCATAATATCCATCCCCAGTTACTCTCGGTTCACTTAAAACCTCATATCCATCCTCTTTTAATTTGGCAGTAAGCTCATCAACCGCTTCCCTGCTACCAAGACTAAAAGCTATATGGATATAACCTGTGCGTGATAAATACTTCTCACCATCTTCCATAGCTGGCCTATTCATTATCTCCAAACGAGCACCACCGTCAAAGCTCAAAAAATAAGAACGAAAATCTGTAGTTTTGTTATGATATCCATCATTAGAAGCTGCATTAAAATATTTTACAAAGAAATCTCTTGTAGCTTCCAAGTCATTCACATACATTGCAATATGTTCTATGTGCATGATATTCCCCCTTATTATAATTCTTTGTTGTTTGCAGGAAAAGTAATTATGACAAATCTAATGTACTAATTCCATACTCTTTTAGTTCTCTTTGAAAACTCTGAAAAAGATGAATTCTTTTCTTTTGTGGAATCATTTTTGCTTCATCAAAATATATCCTTAGTTCAATATAAGATGATTTAAAAACAAAATATGGCGAACTAGCCGTAATATCACGTTCACCAAACTCAAACTGTTCCCAAAAGAATGTAGCATAATCATTAAAAACTATCTTTTTACTGTCAATAAGTTTTATATCTGAATATTGTTTTTCAAATGGCTCCCAATATTTAAATTCATACCCATACTCAGGTTCACCAATTTCATACCCTAAAACATCTGATAATCTTTTTTTGAGAGTATCGTACCATGAATCCCATAAATCACTAGGCATTTCACCTCTTATCTGTATTCCTCCAGATTCAACAGATGCGGATATATCTATATTATCGCCTACCCAATGTGGATATTGGTCTTTGTACCAATATGGCATAGAACTATATACATCACCAATTTTTTCCCATATTTCTTCCGGTGCAGAATAATGGATATTCAAACAAATATTATGCATCATATTATTTTCACCTTTTTCGTAAATCCCAGTCGTTTTACGGATAATTTATCCAATATATACAGCTTATCCGTATTTTTCCTCAATCCGAACACACTATATTTTAAATCCTGTAGCTTTTTACGGAGAATAATAATCATTTAACTCTTTTCTCCGTATTTATTTTAATATTAATATCTTGATTTAGTTTCATAATACAAATTTTACGGATAAATCTACTGGCATTAGTCGATTTATCCGTAATTCATCAAATATCACTTAACCAACTTCAAGGCTAACCCAACCATATAAAACAAACTTCTTTCTACTCTTATCATCTACCCCATATAGTAATCCGTCTTAAAGGCTGCATTACACTCAGCTATTTCTTTAATTCCGTTGATGTAATCCCTATACATCTCCCATAGGTCTATATCGCATCCGTCCATAACTTCATCATCGGGAATCCATGACCTAATAAGGGCAATTCGCTCTTCCTTTGTGGTTTCTGAAATTAAATATTTATTACTTTCCATATATTACTCTCCAACTTCTACAGATGGCATCTCAACACTAGCCATAGTATCTGCCACATCAACAACCTCAGGTCCAGATGCAAAAGCTTCGCTATTTTCCGCAATCTCCATAGGGTCTTGTGGCTCTTCTGGTGCTTCTTCCTCATCCCAGAGGGAGTCGTATTCTTCTTTCTTATTACGTTTTACCATAGCACCGATATTCTTTGCAGCCTGATACATCTCCATACTGTATTCCATAAGTTTCTTCTCATCATTAGGTGGAACTGTGGCACCTTTCATAAGTCTTCTAGCCACTTCAAATATCTTGCCCAAGTCTTTGGCATATTCTTCCATGGCCTCGCACTGTTGCTTGCCAGATTCCATATCAACTATGGCAAATTCCTGCTCCATCAGTTTATCCATATAATCCTGATATTCCTGCTGTTTCTTGCTCACCGCATCAATAGTAAGCTCTAGGATAGCCGCCTCCCCTGCATAAACAGTTTTATTGTCAGGGTCATACTTCATCTTTTTTTCTAGCTCGTTTTTCTGTTTAGAAAGTTCCCACTTTTGCTCGTTGTAAGACCTAATCTGATAATTATAGGTCTGTCTTGCCTCTCCAATTTTCATAAAATCACATCCTTTTGAACAATAAATACATCCTTGTATCAAAAAGGGCATAGTAACCCTCTCAATCTATATATCGGTTAATAATGATTAAACCATTACCACTTTTGGTGAATCATAAGAGTATCCATCTCATCAAAATTATTATGCAAATACTCTATGTAAATAGAAAATCCACCATCTATATCATAAGTTAAAGTCTTCGACTGATAACCCTCTTCTTCCTTTGTTGGCTTTCCCATAATCGCTATAACCTCATCATAGCTAGTAGATAGGGTTATACCATTACACAATACAAAATGTTCATCCTTTGCAAAAATGCTTTCTATACCGCACTCTGTTACCCTCTTACTTGTTTCTGTTAAATTGCAAGCACTAAAACTCACTTCGCTATTGAAATCAGATACCGCAGAAGCCGACATTGAATAATACATATACCCGTTCATTCCTGGTATAACTTCTTTTTTATATTTGTCTTTAACTTTATAGCCTATCTTTTCCAAATCCGCAACTGTTATAGGAAATGTAAAAACATGTCCATCCACTGCAAACTCCAAAGATGATATGTCATCTGTAGAAAAATCTATCTCATCATATGGTATAGGGTCTTTTTCTTTTTTCAAACCACCCTTTCCTATAAAAACAACAATTCCACAAATAACCCACATACATATTACAAATATTATGGCGCCTCTTTTTCTTTTCTTTCTTTCCTTTTCCCTGTCAGGATTAAAACCTACGTCAAAATTATCCATCTATATCTGTTGATCCTTTCAAAATCTTTTTATGTCTCCAATTATAAAACAAAGGATACCGACAAATCAATCGGTATCCTACTATTTTACATATTATAAATCGAAATAAATAATCTTAAATTATAATACAGCGCCCTGAGCCTTCATAGCCTCGGCAACCTTCTCGAAGCCTGCAATGTTAGCACCAGCAACGAAGTTACCCTCTACACCGTAACGCTTAGCAGCGTCTGAAACCTTAGCGTAGATGCCCTTCATAATACCCTGAAGCTTCTCATCTACCTCCTCGAATGACCATGAAAGTCTCATAGAGTTCTGAGTCATCTCAAGAGCTGATGTAGCAACACCACCTGCATTTGCAGCCTTACCAGGCATAAAGCACATGCCACTCTCAAGGTAGAAATCAGTAGCCTCTCTAGTTGAAGGCATGTTAGCACCCTCTGCTACAAGGAAACATCCGTTAGCCTTAAGTGCCTTTGCATCATCAAGGTTAAGCTCGTTCTGAGTAGCACATGGAAGAGCGATATCACATGGAATAGTCCAGATACCCTTGCCCTCAGTGTACTTAGCAGTAGGAACTGCGTCAACATACTCCTTAATTCTTCCACGACGAACTTCCTTAATCTCCTTAACTATATCAAGCTTGATTCCGTCTGGATCATATACATATCCGTTTGAATCTGAAAGGGCAACAACCTTAGCACCAAGCTGCTGTGCCTTCTCAGTAGCATATATAGCAACGTTACCTGAACCAGATACAACAACTGTCTGATCCTTCATGCTCTTACCAAGATCCTTTAACATCTCATCTACAATATATACAAGACCATATCCTGTAGCCTGTGTACGAACAAGTGAACCGCCCCAAGTAAGTCCCTTACCTGTAAGAACTCCCTCATAGAGGTCTCTGATTCTCTTGTACTGACCGTACATATAACCAATCTCACGAGCACCTACACCGATATCACCAGCAGGAACGTCAGTATCAGCTCCGATGTACTTGCAAAGCTCAGTCATAAGGCTCTGGCAGAATGCCATAACTTCTCTGTCTGACTTACCCTTAGGGTCGAAGTCAGAACCACCCTTACCACCACCAATTGGAAGACCAGTAAGTGAGTTCTTGAAAATCTGCTCGAAACCTAAGAACTTTAAGATTGACTGGTTAACTGATGGATGGAAACGCATACCTCCCTTGTATGGTCCAATAGCAGAATTAAACTGCACTCTATAAGCCTTGTTAACCTGAATAACACCATCGTCATCTACCCAAGGCACCTTGAAAGAAATGATTCTCTCTGGCTCAACAAGACGCTCAAGAAGAGAAATCTTACGATACTCTGCTTCGTTTGCATCAATAACAAGCTTTAAGGAATCTAAAACTTCCTTAACTGCCTGATGGAACTCTGCCTCACCAGGATTTTTAGCAACTACTCTCTCATAAATCTCATCAACATATGACATAATTAATTTCCTCCCTAGAAATTATTCGGCTTACTTTCTGCCGGGTTTTATTATATTACAGCACTTTAGCGTTGTAAAGAGAAAAAGTTCACAAAATATTATTTTTTATTTACAATATTCTCATTATTTTATGTTTACATAATACCAAATGCTTTAAGGAGAAGAATAACCATAAAAACTGGTGCAAGGAACTTCATCATAACTATATAAAGTACCTTTCTACCCATCTTCTCACCATTCTTCTCAACCTCATCGATAATGGTCTTTGGCTTAGCAATCCATCCAATAAGGATACAAGTAAGAAGGGCAACAAGTGGCATCATTACTGAGTTACTTATGTAGTCAAGCACATCAAGAACCTGAGCTGATGCACCATTTGGAAGGGTAATATTGAAGAACAGCTTGTTGTATCCAAGACATACAAATATACCACCAATTGCTGCAATAACTGTCTCGATAACGCAGGCCTTAAATCTTGAGATATGGAACTGATCCATAAGACTTGATACAACCGCCTCCATAACAGATACAGAACTTGTTATAGCTGCAAATAATACCATAGCAAAGAATGCACATCCAATAATATTTCCTGCAAATCCCATAGATTCAAATACCTTAGGGAGTGTTACAAACATAAGTCCAGGACCTGATGAATTCATTCCCTCTGTACCCATAAATGTAAATACTGCTGGAACAATCATGACACCTGCAAGAACAGCTACTAATGTGTCACAAAGTTCTATCTGATTAATTGACTTTGCAAGATTCTGGTCATCCTTAACGTATGAACCATAGGCAACCATAATACCCATAGCTACTGAAATGCTAAAGAAGAGCTGATTCATAGCATCAACTAAAACAGTAAAGAATCCACTAACAGTTAATCCATCAAAATTAGGAATAACATATACTTTAAGTCCCTCTAAACCTGTTCTTGTAACTCCTGCCACATCTGTATGCTTAAGTGTTACAGAAAAGATAGAAATACCGATAACCAAAATAAGTAATATTGGCATAATAATCTTGGATGATGATTCGATACCCTTATTTACACCTCTAAATACAATAAATGCTGATGCTCCTAAGAATATTGCAAAGAATACAAGTGGCCACACCTCTTCAGCAATAAATCCATTAAAATAACCATCTTCTGCTGCTGCCACTCCATCGCCTGTTAAGAAAGCCACAAAGTACTTAATTACCCATCCACCAATTACACAGTAGTATGGCATAATGATAAGTGGTACAAGACCAGCAAGAATACCGAGACCCTTCCAACCTTTCTTGATCTCGCTATACGCAGTAAGCGGACTCTGCTTTGTCTTACGTCCAATAGCAACCTCTGTAGTAAGAAGTGCATAACCAAAAGTAAGAACCAATATAAGGTAGATTACCAAGAATAATCCACCACCATCTTTTGCTGCAAGATAAGGGAATCTCCATATATTTCCCAAACCTACTGCACTACCTGCTGCTGCAAGTACAAACCCTAGAGACCCCGTAAAGGAATTTCGTTTTTTCTTCTCGTTTTCCATAAATCCTCCATCTTTTTTTGACCAAAGTCATTTTATACACATATGTGTGTATTATACCTTAGATACATATGTTTTTACAAGAAAAAATTTAGGGTAGAAATATTCCCAATATTTGATTATAATGAGCTACAATAAATATGTTATAATTAATGTGTTTCTACTATAATATATAAATAGGTTTAAGAGAAAGGTTGGTAGCTTCTATGAATGAATCATTTCAAAATATAATAGACAAGCTTGAAGCTACGAAAGATTTAACCGACGACGAACAAAAAATCATTCTAGAATTAGATGAAAATACTTACCCGGATTCGCTGGATACTTTACTTGCCGCAAGAGCTGACGCAGTTCGCAAAAATGTATACCAAGATAAGGTATACATCCGAGGACTTATTGAGTTCACCAACTACTGCAAAAACAACTGTTACTACTGCGGTATCCGCTGTGGCAACACAAAATTAGATAGATACAGACTCACGAAAGAAGATATTCTTCTTTGCTGCAAGGAAGGCTACAACTTAGGCTTTAGAACCTTTGTCCTTCAAGGCGGGGAAGACCCTTTCTATACCGATGATATGATTTGTGATATAGTGGGTGCTATAAGAGACGCTCACCCTGATTGTGCCATTACCCTTTCCATAGGAGAACGTTCCAAGGAAAGCTACAAAGCATACTTTAACGCAGGGGCAACTAGATACCTTTTAAGACATGAAACAGCAAATGCCCACCATTATAGCAAGCTCCATCCAGAGTCTATGAGTCTTGAAAACCGAAAAAGATGTCTCTTTGACTTAAAGGATATAGGATATCAGGTAGGCTCAGGTTTTATGGTAGGTTCACCCTAT
>JAGBBM010000118.1 GCA_017938485.1 Lachnospiraceae bacterium | reverse complement strand
ATTGAGTATATTGCCTGAGAATGTCAGTTCAACGCTAATGTGCAACTCCCCTCTATCTATCAATATCTTTTTATAAGCATCTTTTACCTCTGCGATGTTCTTGGCCACTCTTACTCTGTTATGTTTGTCTTTTGAGCGGACACTTGAAATTACGCAGTCAGTCACCTCGATACCAATACATTTTCCATCCTTGGTCTCAACTACAATATCGGGTCTATCAGTTAGGATAACACGCTTGTAATCTATTGTTGCAAGGATATTACTAACTGCTCGAAGTTCGTACCTATGCTTATCTATCTCGGTCTTACCCATTTTTTAGTTAAAGTAGTAATCCATACGCGCATTGAAAAGGTTTTCGGTCTCAGATATGGATTTTTTAATCAACTCCTTTTGTTTCTCTATTGCCTCAATCTTATCTGCAAACTCTTGTTGGAGGGCAAGAGGTGGTATTGGTAATACATATTGCTCCATTCCCGCTTTTGTTAAATGCACCATTCCTATTCCGTGTACATCCTTCATAAAATATGCGGTCATAGTGTTCAATAGGAATCTATAATAGTCAATGTTTAGTTTCTGTTTGTCATATAACACTTTCCATATATGATAGTGATATATTACTTTGCCACCATTCCATATAAATGCTCCAAATGATGCAGACCAAGCAAATAGCAAATCGCCATTATCGCAATATTTATCATCCTCTAATTCCAAGTCAGAATAATAGTAGTTAGAATTAGTAAAGAAATTACCAACTCTTAATACTTTATATCTTCCACTATCCAACAACTCATTCTGCTTATATGCTCTTCCATTTAGCAATGTTGAAACCTTTTGCAGTTCTTCTGCTTCCCACCCTTTTTCGTTGGTGATGGGGTCACCAAACATTTGGTAGAAGATTGATTGCGCCAACGCATCAAGTTCACGCAACTGCTCACGCTTACGCTCAATTATCCCACTCAAACAATCCAACTCCGCCACAATCCTCTCCTGCTCCTCAATTGGTGGAATGGGTATAGTAATTTGTCTTACTTTTTCAGCAGGAACGAAGTCAATGGTTGCCTTCCCACTTAGCATAGCAAGTTTATCTTTGAGGGTTGCACAGTAATGCATAAGATACATTGGGTTAAGATATGACTTATCCTTAATCATCAACCCATTAAACTGCTGATTTGAGGTTAGGGGGATGTGGGTAATCGCATATTCTCCTATTGAAGCAGTACAACACAGCAGAACGGTATCCTTTGGGAACACTCTTAATTTATCCCAAGCGACCTTTGTCACTTTCTGTTTGGTATCAGTGATGATGCGCCCCTGTTCTCTAATATCTTCAATAGTAAACCACGGATATGTTCCGCCATCCCAATACAAACTTTCTGTTCGTTTTGGGGTAGAACCGCCTTGAATCTCACACACCTCTCCGAGTTTCTTTATTTCCCAACCTTGTTTCATTTTCCGCTAATTGGTTCTATGCGTTTCTTTATTTTTTTTAGTGTTTTCAACTTCCGAACCCTATCTTGCTGCTTTACAAAATCATCAAACACATGTGTTATCACTTCCTTATAGTCATCATTTATTTTTGATATTATCTTACTTTGCAATGCTTTATCATCTTGTTTGTCGATATTGTCAATGGTGGTGTCTATCGCTTTTAAGTCCGCTATTTCCTTCATACATAACACAAGGACTCTCATCTTTTCCAATAGTTTCTTATAAGAATCTGAATCCTCCATATCTCCATTTAACTTAAGTTCTATGTCTAAAATACAATCATATAGTTTTCTTTGTGCATTTTCTATATCACATTGGAGTTCCCCTAAAATATCTCTCTTCATCATCACGAATATAAAACTATAAAAATGACTATATACTCGCATAATGAAAGTATCCGATAATTCATCTATATCTCGAATTACTGAATATAACTGTTTATTGAGCTCATATTCAGATAAAGATATTTGTTGCTGTTGTAATTTTTCTTGTTGCTTTCCAAATTTATATGATATCCAAGCAGCTACAAGACCGACAAAGACCGTAGCTCCAAATGTCCACCAATCGGGACTATCGAGTTTCTCAACAGCCTCGATAAGATTGTCAAGATATATTTTGGTTTCGTTGTCCATTATTGTCACCTAAATATGATATACATTTTTATTCTATCTTACATTTATCCTTTATTTTATCTAAGATACTGCTATCACAACGAGTTTTATTCTTGTAGTATATAAAATCACTTAAATAAGATTTATAAGCATCTTTCAGCATAGGGTACTTGAAATGTTGAATTATATCAGTCATTAACGCCTCATCTCTTTTGTCATGTTCATATGATATACTCCGTGAACCTGTGTCCATCTTAATATTATCGTGCTCCATAGCCTTATCGAAGTATTGATATAATCGAGACATCACAGATAGAAGGGATAAGTATCCATTCACATCAACTAAATTGTTCGATAACTTCAACTCATAATCAACTATATTTTTATTTAGCTCCTTATAAATTGCATCAACTTGTATATGCTTTCGTTTCAAGTAGTCCTTATCATTTGTATAATGGGGTT